>NZ_KZ454938.1:43321-343321 GCF_002797325.1 Bacillus sp. FJAT-45037
GCGAGGTTGAGCGAATCCCATAAAGCCATTCTCAGTTCGGATTGTAGGCTGCAACTCGCCTACATGAAGCCGGAATTGCTAGTAATCGCGGATCAGCATGCCGCGGTGAATACGTTCCCGGGCCTTGTACACACCGCCCGTCACACCACGAGAGTTTGTAACACCCGAAGTCGGTGGGGTAACCTTTATGGAGCCAGCCGCCTAAGGTGGGACAGATGATTGGGGTGAAGTCGTAACAAGGTAGCCGTATCGGAAGGTGCGGCTGGATCACCTCCTTTCTATGGAGTATTTTAACTCTAGTCGATGTATGACCTTGGGTCATATGCGCTTTGGATCTTTTGTTCAGTTTTGAGAGAACACAAAACTCTCAACATAAGCTAAGGGAATAAGGAACCACGCTAAGTTCGCAACGTCCTGTTGCAACGCCTGGTACTTACATCCTGTAAGCATTGTTCTTTGAAAACTAGATAATGAAATGTAAACATGAACGTTCATCGAAAGATTGAACGAGAATGTCAAGAATTCAACAACCTTTTTTAATTTTTTTTGGTTAAGTTAGAAAGGGCGCACGGTGAATGCCTTGGCACTAGGAGCCGAAGAAGGACGCGACGAACAGCGAAATGCCTCGGGAAGTTGTAAGTAAACGTTGATCCGAGGGTATCCGAATGGGGGAACCCACTATTCGTAATGGAATAGTACCCATGCCTGAATACATAGGGCATGAGGAGGCAGACCTGGGGAACTGAAACATCTAAGTACCCAGAGGAAGAGAAAGCAAATGCGATTACCTGAGTAGCGGCGAGCGAAACGGTAACAGCCCAAACCAAGAGGCTTGCCTCTTGGGGTTGTAGGACACTCAATACGGAGTTACAAAGAAATAGGATAGGCGAAGCGATCTGGAAAGGTCCGCGGTACAAGGTAACAGCCCTGTAGTCGAAATTCTATTTTCTCCTGAGTGGATCCTGAGTACGGCGGGACACGTGAAACCCCGTCGGAATCCGGGAGGACCATCTCCCAAGGCTAAATACTCCCTAGTGACCGATAGTGAACCAGTACCGTGAGGGAAAGGTGAAAAGCACCCCGGAAGGGGAGTGAAACAGATCCTGAAACCGTGTGCCTACAACTAGTTGGAGCCCATTAACGGGTGACAGCGTGCCTTTTGTAGAATGAACCGGCGAGTTACGATGTCGTGCAAGGTTAAGCTGATAAGGCGGAGCCGTAGCGAAAGCGAGTCTGAATAGGGCGATGAAGTACGACGTCGTAGACCCGAAACCGTGTGATCTACCCATGTCCAGGGTGAAGTTCAGGTAACACTGAATGGAGGCCCGAACCCACGCATGTTGAAAAATGCGGGGATGAGGTGTGGGTAGGGGTGAAATGCCAATCGAACTCGGAAATAGCTGGTTCTCCCCGAAATAGCTTTAGGGCTAGCCTCGAGGTTGAGAGTTTTGGAGGTAGAGCACTGATTGGACTAGGGGTCCCCACAGGATTACCGAATTCAGTCAAACTCCGAATGCCAAAAACTTTTACTCGGGAGTCAGACTGCGAGTGCTAAGATCCGTAGTCAAGAGGGAAACAGCCCAGACCATCAGCTAAGGTCCCCAAGTATACGTTAAGTGGAAAAGGATGTGGAGTTGCCCAGACAACCAGGATGTTGGCTTAGAAGCAGCCACCATTTAAAGAGTGCGTAATAGCTCACTGGTCGAGTGACTCTGCGCCGAAAATGTACCGGGGCTAAACGTATCACCGAAGCTATGGATTGACACCTTTGGTGTCAGTGGTAGGGGAGCGTTCTAAGTGCAGCGAAGTCAGATCGTAAGGACTGGTGGAGCGCTTAGAAGTGAGAATGCCGGTATGAGTAGCGAAAAGAGGGGTGAGAATCCCCTCCGTCGAAAGCCCAAGGTTTCCTGAGGAAGGCTCGTCCGCTCAGGGTAAGTCGGGACCTAAGCCGAGGCTGAAAAGCGTAGGCGATGGACAACAGGTTGAAATTCCTGTACCACCTCCTCACCGTTTGAGTAATGGGGGGACGCAGTAAGGTAGGGTAAGCGCGCTGATGGATATGCGCGTCCAAGCAATTAGGCTGAGAAGTAGGCAAATCCGCTTCTCGCGAAGGCTGAGTTGTGATGGCGAGGGAAATTTAGTACCGAAGTTCCTGATCCTACACTGCCTAGAAAAGCCTCTAGCGAGGTGAGAGGTGCCCGTACCGCAAACCGACACAGGTAGGCGAGAAGAGAATTCTAAGACGCTCGGGAGAACTCTCGTTAAGGAACTCGGCAAAATGACCCCGTAACTTCGGGAGAAGGGGTGCTCTATTAGGGTGTATGCCCGAGAGAGCCGCAGTGAATAGATCCAAGCGACTGTTTAGCAAAAACACAGGTCTCTGCGAAGCCGCAAGGCGAAGTATAGGGGCTGACACCTGCCCGGTGCTGGAAGGTTAAGAGGAGGGGTTATCCTTTGGGAGAAGCTCTGAATTGAAGCCCCAGTAAACGGCGGCCGTAACTATAACGGTCCTAAGGTAGCGAAATTCCTTGTCGGGTAAGTTCCGACCCGCACGAATGGTGTAACGATTTGGATACTGTCTCAACGAGAGACCCGGTGAAATTATAGTACCTGTGAAGATGCAGGTTACCCGCGACAGGACGGAAAGACCCCATGGAGCTTTACTGTAGCTTGATATTGGATGTTGGTACAGTTTGTACAGGATAGGTAGGAGCCTTGGAAGTCGGAGCGCCAGCTTCGACGGAGGCGTCGGTGGGATACTACCCTGACTGTGCTGACATTCTAACCTCGGACCGTGATCCGGTTCAGGGACAGTGTCAGGTGGGCAGTTTGACTGGGGCGGTCGCCTCCTAAACAGTAACGGAGGCGCCCAAAGGTTCCCTCAGAATGGTTGGAAATCATTCGAAGAGTGCAAAGGCATAAGGGAGCTTGACTGCGAGACCTACAAGTCGAGCAGGGACGAAAGTCGGGCTTAGTGATCCGGTGGTTCCGCATGGAAGGGCCATCGCTCAACGGATAAAAGCTACCCTGGGGATAACAGGCTTATCTCCCCCAAGAGTCCACATCGACGGGGAGGTTTGGCACCTCGATGTCGGCTCATCGCATCCTGGGGCTGAAGTAGGTCCCAAGGGTTGGGCTGTTCGCCCATTAAAGCGGTACGCGAGCTGGGTTCAGAACGTCGTGAGACAGTTCGGTCCCTATCCGTCGCGGGCGCAGGAAATTTGAGAGGAGCTGTCCTTAGTACGAGAGGACCGGGATGGACACACCGCTGGTGTACCAGTTGTTCCGCCAGGAGCATCGCTGGGTAGCTACGTGTGGACGGGATAAGTGCTGAAAGCATCTAAGCATGAAGCCCCCCTCGAGATGAGATTTCCCATGGAGTTAATCCAGTAAGACCCCTTAGAGATGATGAGGTTGATAGGTCTGGTGTGGAAGCGTGGCGACACGTGGAGCTGACAGATACTAATCGGTCGAGGACTTATCCAAAATTATTCTTGACACATGTTTACGAAACCACGCTAAGTTCGCGACGTCCTGTCGCAACGCCTGGTACCCACTTCCTGTGGGCATTATCTAGTTTTGAGAGAACAACTCTCAATTTTATATTATTCACGAAGAGGATCAAAGAGTTCGAGGAAGCAACGTAGGTCCTACCCGGAGCGTATCAAGCATACGTGAGGATAGGAAGAAGGAAGCTGACGAAGAAATCTGCCGATCATCTGAAGTGATAAGTTTGGTGGCGATAGCAAAGAGGTCACACCCGTTCCCATGCCGAACACGGACGTTAAGCTCTTTTGCGCCGATGGTAGTTGGGGGCTTCCCCCTGTGAGAGTAGGACGTTGCCAAGCATTTAAAAAGCATTCCATTTATGGGATGCTTTTTTTGTCTGTATAATCTTATAATGATCATCTGATTTCTTCTTTCTTATACTTAAACTCCATTTTCTATCGAGAGATATAATGGCCTCTCTAAAACGTTCAAACTTCCACTTGAATATTAAAAGGTTAATGGTCATAATATAATCAAATGAATATTTGAATGAAAAGTGAAGGTGATAAAGTGAGTAAAGATACATGTGACGTCTATAATTTTGATATAAATAAAGTCAACTCAATCCAAATAATGATGGAGAGTGAGAGCATCGTTTCTTTGGCAAAACTATTCAAAATATTAGGTGATGAGAATAGAGCAAAAATTTCATATGCGTTGTGTAAAAGTAATGAGTTATGTGTATGTGACATAGCTAATATTATTGGTGCTACAGTAGCTACTACTTCACATCATTTACGGACGTTAGATAAAGCGGGTATTGTTACATATCGAAAAGAGGGTAAGTTAGCTTTTTATTCTTTAAGAAATGATTCAATGGGTGAATTCATTATGAATACACTTAATCATGTGAAAGAAGAGATGGTTAATGTCTAAGTCCGACGAAAAGGTCTATCGTATTCAAGGTTTGACTTGTACAGACTGTGCTGCAGCATTTGAAGCAAATGTAAAGCGTATACCGAGCGTTAAGAGTGCTAAAGTCAACTTTGGTGCAGCTAAAATAACTGTAAAAGGTGTAGTCTCTATAAAAAGTATCGAAAAGGCGGGAGCTTTTGACAATCTACAAATTCGACATGAGAATGAACAAAAGGTAAAGCAAGTAACATTTTGGAGACAAAGAACTAATCTTAAGGTCTACTTTGCCGTTTTATTTTTAATAGGAAGCTTTCTTTTAAGGTTACAATTGGGTGAAGAGCATATTCTACCTGTGATCGGTTATGCATTAACAATTATCATTGGTGGTTACTCTCTTTTTGTAAAAGGGATAAAAAATCTTATTCGAATGAATTTTGATATGTCGACGTTAATGACAGTAGCGATCATAGGTGCTGCCGCCATTGGGGAGTGGGGAGAAGGAGCGATTGTTGTCATTCTATTTGCCATAAGTGAAGCACTTGAACGGTATTCCATGGATAAGGCTAGGCAATCTATTGAATCATTAATGGACCTTTCCCCAAAAGAAGCGATAATTAGACGACATGGTGAAGAATTAGTAGTTAGGGCAGAAGAGATTCAGATTGGCGATACAATGATCATAAAACCTGGACAAAAAGTGGCAATGGATGGAGTCGTAGTAAAAGGTAGGTCTTACATAAATCAAGCCACTATAACTGGGGAATCGATACCGGTGGATAAGAAAGAAAATGATGTTGTATTTGCAGGAACGGTGAACCAAGAGGGTCTTTTAGAGGTCAATGTAACAAAGCGAGTAGAGGACAGTACTTTAGCAAAAATCATTCACCTAGTAGAAGAAGCTCAAGCAGAAAAGGCACCTTCTCAACAATTTGTCGACCGTTTTGCAAAGTATTATACACCAGCAATCATTTTATTTGCTTTATTTTTAGTGATGTTTCCACCTCTAGCGTTCAATGCTGAATGGAGTGAGTGGATATATCGAGGATTAACAGTATTGGTAGTTGGTTGTCCGTGTGCATTAGTGATTTCAACTCCGATAGCTATAGTAACGGCCATTGGTAATGCCGCAAGAAATGGGGTATTAATTAAAGGTGGTATCTATCTAGAAGAAGCAGGATTAATGAAGGTAGTAGCATTTGATAAAACTGGTACTTTAACAAAAGGTACACCTGTTGTTACAGATCTTATCCCTTTTCATAAATATCAGAAATCCCATTTAACCATAGCGGCGGCTATTGAGAAGCACTCGCAACATCCACTTGCAACTGCGGTAGTAAAAAAAGCAGAGCAAAACAATTTAGATGTTGATGACTATTGTGTAGAAGATTTCCAAACTTACACAGGGAGAGGTGTGTCTGCTAGAGTACAAGATGACATGTACTTTATAGGAAGTCTAGCCTTTTTTGAAGAGAAGCTAAAAATGAAACTTCCTAATGATATGAGAAAGGAAATTTCCAATCTTCAAAAGCAAGGAAAAACGGTCATTATTTTCGGATCAGAAAAACAGGTTATATTCATATTAGCTATAGCAGATGAAGTAAGAAGTTCTGTCGCTAATGTTGTCATTAGACTTTATGAATTAGGGATTGAAAAAATAGTTATGCTAACTGGTGACAATGAACAAACAGCAAAATCTCTTGGCAGAAAAATTGGTATGTCGCACATTCAAGCAGAGCTTTTACCAGAAGAGAAGTTAAATGTGATAAAGGAACTGAAAATATCACATGGGAAAGTCGCTATGGTTGGCGATGGAGTGAATGATGCACCAGCGTTGGCGGCTTCAAGTGTAGGAATAGCTATGGGTGGTGCAGGGACAGACACAGCATTAGAAACAGCAGATATTGCACTAATGTCAGATGATTTAAATCAACTAACATACACGATTGAATTAAGTCGTAAGGCACTAAGGATTATAAAACAGAATATATTATTATCATTAACTATAAAGGTAATAGCGCTAATCTTAGTTATTCCCGGTTGGTTAACATTATGGCTAGCTATTTTTGCTGATATGGGAGCAACTTTAATCGTTACGTTGAATAGCTTACGCTTATTAAAGCTTAAAAAGAAATAACAATTTATTATTTAGAAGTACGAGTCAAAAAGAGGGGGAGCAATATTAGATCCTCGTTTCTTTTTGGCTTTTTTTAGAGTGTAAAAGGCTTAACGTGTTTATAATATCTGAAAAACAATTAAGAATCTCAAAAAAATGTTGACGGTTGTCGATTAAGCTGGTAAAGTAGAATCTGTTGCTACAAAAGACAACATAGGAACAAAAAACATTTTTAAAAAGTTGTTGACTTTTGAATCTGAGATTGATATGATAATAAAGTCGCTAACAACGACGCAACAAAAACGTTCTTTGAAAACTGAACAAAAGCCAAGCGAAAAAATGAGATACATGATATCTCGTCAATGTTTTATTTTGAGCAATCAAACACTTTTATGGAGAGTTTGATCCTGGCTCAGGACGAACGCTGGCGGCGTGCCTAATACATGCAAGTCGAGCGGATCAAAGGGAGCTTGCTCCCTTTGATTAGCGGCGGACGGGTGAGTAACACGTGGGCAACCTACCTATAAGATTGGGATAACTCCGGGAAACCGGGGCTAATACCGGGTAATCCGTTTCTCCACATGGAGGAAAGGTAAAAGATGGCTTCGGCTATCACTTGTAGATGGGCCCGCGGCGCATTAGCTAGTTGGTAAGGTAATGGCTTACCAAGGCGACGATGCGTAGCCGACCTGAGAGGGTGATCGGCCACACTGGGACTGAGACACGGCCCAGACTCCTACGGGAGGCAGCAGTAGGGAATCTTCCGCAATGGACGAAAGTCTGACGGAGCAACGCCGCGTGAGTGATGAAGGTTTTCGGATCGTAAAGCTCTGTTGTTAGGGAAGAACAAGTGCCGTTTGAATAAGGCGGCACCTTGACGGTACCTAACCAGAAAGCCACGGCTAACTACGTGCCAGCAGCCGCGGTAATACGTAGGTGGCAAGCGTTGTCCGGAATTATTGGGCGTAAAGCGCGCGCAGGCGGTCTTTTAAGTCTGATGTGAAAGCCCACGGCTCAACCGTGGAGGGTCATTGGAAACTGGGAGACTTGAGTACAGAAGAGGAGAGTGGAATTCCACGTGTAGCGGTGAAATGCGTAGATATGTGGAGGAACACCAGTGGCGAAGGCGACTCTCTGGTCTGTAACTGACGCTGAGGCGCGAAAGCGTGGGGAGCAAACAGGATTAGATACCCTGGTAGTCCACGCCGTAAACGATGAGTGCTAGGTGTTAGGGGTTTCGATGCCCTTAGTGCCGAAGTTAACACATTAAGCACTCCGCCTGGGGAGTACGACCGCAAGGTTGAAACTCAAAGGAATTGACGGGGGCCCGCACAAGCAGTGGAGCATGTGGTTTAATTCGAAGCAACGCGAAGAACCTTACCAGGTCTTGACATCCTTTGACCACCCTAGAGATAGGGCTTTCCCCTTCGGGGGACAAAGTGACAGGTGGTGCATGGTTGTCGTCAGCTCGTGTCGTGAGATGTTGGGTTAAGTCCCGCAACGAGCGCAACCCTTGATCTTAGTTGCCAGCATTCAGTTGGGCACTCTAAGGTGACTGCCGGTGACAAACCGGAGGAAGGTGGGGACGACGTCAAATCATCATGCCCCTTATGACCTGGGCTACACACGTGCTACAATGGATGGTACAAAGGGCTGCAAAACCGCGAGGTTGAGCGAATCCCATAAAGCCATTCTCAGTTCGGATTGTAGGCTGCAACTCGCCTACATGAAGCCGGAATTGCTAGTAATCGCGGATCAGCATGCCGCGGTGAATACGTTCCCGGGCCTTGTACACACCGCCCGTCACACCACGAGAGTTTGTAACACCCGAAGTCGGTGGGGTAACCTTTATGGAGCCAGCCGCCTAAGGTGGGACAGATGATTGGGGTGAAGTCGTAACAAGGTAGCCGTATCGGAAGGTGCGGCTGGATCACCTCCTTTCTATGGAGTATTTTAACTCTAGTCGATGTATGACCTTGGGTCATATGCGCTTTGGATCTTTTGTTCAGTTTTGAGAGAACACAAAACTCTCAACATAAGCTAAGGGAATAAGGAACCACGCTAAGTTCGCAACGTCCTGTTGCAACGCCTGGTATTTACATCCTGTAAGCATTGTTCTTTGAAAACTAGATAATGAAATGTAAACATGATTGTTCATCGAAAGATTGAACGAGAATGTCAAGAATTCAACAACCTTTTTTAATTTTTTTTGGTTAAGTTAGAAAGGGCGCACGGTGAATGCCTTGGCACTAGGAGCCGAAGAAGGACGCGACGAACAGCGAAATGCCTCGGGAAGTTGTAAGTAAACGTTGATCCGAGGGTATCCGAATGGGGGAACCCACTATTCGTAATGGAATAGTACCCATGCCTGAATACATAGGGCATGAGGAGGCAGACCTGGGGAACTGAAACATCTAAGTACCCAGAGGAAGAGAAAGCAAATGCGATTACCTGAGTAGCGGCGAGCGAAACGGTAACAGCCCAAACCAAGAGGCTTGCCTCTTGGGGTTGTAGGACACTCAATACGGAGTTACAAAGAAATAGGATAGGCGAAGCGATCTGGAAAGGTCCGCGGTACAAGGTAACAGCCCTGTAGTCGAAATTCTATTTTCTCCTGAGTGGATCCTGAGTACGGCGGGACACGTGAAACCCCGTCGGAATCCGGGAGGACCATCTCCCAAGGCTAAATACTCCCTAGTGACCGATAGTGAACCAGTACCGTGAGGGAAAGGTGAAAAGCACCCCGGAAGGGGAGTGAAACAGATCCTGAAACCGTGTGCCTACAACTAGTTGGAGCCCATTAACGGGTGACAGCGTGCCTTTTGTAGAATGAACCGGCGAGTTACGATGTCGTGCAAGGTTAAGCTGATAAGGCGGAGCCGTAGCGAAAGCGAGTCTGAATAGGGCGATGAAGTACGACGTCGTAGACCCGAAACCGTGTGATCTACCCATGTCCAGGGTGAAGTTCAGGTAACACTGAATGGAGGCCCGAACCCACGCATGTTGAAAAATGCGGGGATGAGGTGTGGGTAGGGGTGAAATGCCAATCGAACTCGGAAATAGCTGGTTCTCCCCGAAATAGCTTTAGGGCTAGCCTCGAGGTTGAGAGTTTTGGAGGTAGAGCACTGATTGGACTAGGGGTCCCCACAGGATTACCGAATTCAGTCAAACTCCGAATGCCAAAAACTTTTACTCGGGAGTCAGACTGCGAGTGCTAAGATCCGTAGTCAAGAGGGAAACAGCCCAGACCATCAGCTAAGGTCCCCAAGTATACGTTAAGTGGAAAAGGATGTGGAGTTGCCCAGACAACCAGGATGTTGGCTTAGAAGCAGCCACCATTTAAAGAGTGCGTAATAGCTCACTGGTCGAGTGACTCTGCGCCGAAAATGTACCGGGGCTAAACGTATCACCGAAGCTATGGATTGACACCTTTGGTGTCAGTGGTAGGGGAGCGTTCTAAGTGCAGCGAAGTCAGATCGTAAGGACTGGTGGAGCGCTTAGAAGTGAGAATGCCGGTATGAGTAGCGAAAAGAGGGGTGAGAATCCCCTCCGTCGAAAGCCCAAGGTTTCCTGAGGAAGGCTCGTCCGCTCAGGGTAAGTCGGGACCTAAGCCGAGGCTGAAAAGCGTAGGCGATGGACAACAGGTTGAAATTCCTGTACCACCTCCTCACCGTTTGAGTAATGGGGGGACGCAGTAAGGTAGGGTAAGCGCGCTGATGGATATGCGCGTCCAAGCAATTAGGCTGAGAAGTAGGCAAATCCGCTTCTCGCGAAGGCTGAGTTGTGATGGCGAGGGAAATTTAGTACCGAAGTTCCTGATCCTACACTGCCTAGAAAAGCCTCTAGCGAGGTGAGAGGTGCCCGTACCGCAAACCGACACAGGTAGGCGAGAAGAGAATTCTAAGACGCTCGGGAGAACTCTCGTTAAGGAACTCGGCAAAATGACCCCGTAACTTCGGGAGAAGGGGTGCTCTATTAGGGTGTATGCCCGAGAGAGCCGCAGTGAATAGATCCAAGCGACTGTTTAGCAAAAACACAGGTCTCTGCGAAGCCGCAAGGCGAAGTATAGGGGCTGACACCTGCCCGGTGCTGGAAGGTTAAGAGGAGGGGTTATCCTTTGGGAGAAGCTCTGAATTGAAGCCCCAGTAAACGGCGGCCGTAACTATAACGGTCCTAAGGTAGCGAAATTCCTTGTCGGGTAAGTTCCGACCCGCACGAATGGTGTAACGATTTGGATACTGTCTCAACGAGAGACCCGGTGAAATTATAGTACCTGTGAAGATGCAGGTTACCCGCGACAGGACGGAAAGACCCCATGGAGCTTTACTGTAGCTTGATATTGGATGTTGGTACAGTTTGTACAGGATAGGTAGGAGCCTTGGAAGTCGGAGCGCCAGCTTCGACGGAGGCGTCGGTGGGATACTACCCTGACTGTGCTGACATTCTAACCTCGGACCGTGATCCGGTTCAGGGACAGTGTCAGGTGGGCAGTTTGACTGGGGCGGTCGCCTCCTAAACAGTAACGGAGGCGCCCAAAGGTTCCCTCAGAATGGTTGGAAATCATTCGAAGAGTGCAAAGGCATAAGGGAGCTTGACTGCGAGACCTACAAGTCGAGCAGGGACGAAAGTCGGGCTTAGTGATCCGGTGGTTCCGCATGGAAGGGCCATCGCTCAACGGATAAAAGCTACCCTGGGGATAACAGGCTTATCTCCCCCAAGAGTCCACATCGACGGGGAGGTTTGGCACCTCGATGTCGGCTCATCGCATCCTGGGGCTGAAGTAGGTCCCAAGGGTTGGGCTGTTCGCCCATTAAAGCGGTACGCGAGCTGGGTTCAGAACGTCGTGAGACAGTTCGGTCCCTATCCGTCGCGGGCGCAGGAAATTTGAGAGGAGCTGTCCTTAGTACGAGAGGACCGGGATGGACACACCGCTGGTGTACCAGTTGTTCCGCCAGGAGCATCGCTGGGTAGCTACGTGTGGACGGGATAAGTGCTGAAAGCATCTAAGCATGAAGCCCCCCTCGAGATGAGATTTCCCATGGAGTTAATCCAGTAAGACCCCTTAGAGATGATGAGGTTGATAGGTCTGGTGTGGAAGCGTGGCGACACGTGGAGCTGACAGATACTAATCGGTCGAGGACTTATCCAAAACTATTCTTGACACATGTTTACGAAACCACGCTAAGTTCGCGACGTCCTGTCGCAACGCCTGGTACCCACGTCCTGTGGGCATTATCTAGTTTTGAGAGAACAACTAA
The DNA here is from genome assembly GCF_002797325.1 of Bacillus sp. FJAT-45037. Lineage (GTDB taxonomy): Bacteria > Bacillota > Bacilli > Bacillales > Bacillaceae_D > Alkalihalophilus. The sequence goes on from NZ_KZ454938.1 coordinate 55,097, forward strand.
CTCTCAATTTTCTAGTTTGGTGGCGATAGCAAAGAGGTCACACCCGTTCCCATGCCGAACACGGACGTTAAGCTCTTTTGCGCCGATGGTAGTTGGGGGCTTCCCCCTGTGAGAGTAGGACGTTGCCAAGCATCTAAAAAGCATTCCATTTATGGGATGCTTTTTTTTGTCTATGTAAATGGATAGGGTAGGCTTCTGTGATTAATTGTTGAACGCCACAACTCTATTTAAAAGATGCTTTTCATCTATATAAAATGATCTGTATGATGTGAAAGAGTTTTTAAGTCCGTAGGAGTAAGCAAGAATTTGCTATCAGGTGATTGGGTGTTTGTTAAATTAAAAGTTGATTATTCAAGAAAAAAATAATGATAAAAATAATCACTAGTGTTGCATAAATAACGATTGAAAATTCAGTCTTTGTTTTTCTTCCCGTTTGAGCCAAAAAAGCTAGTACCCAAGCAAAGGTGGCTCTGTCCATTTGGAAAAATATTTACAATTAAACGTGAGTGACGACGACATGACTTGGTTTAAGGAACGGTTTTCCCTTTGATCTTTCGTTCCCAATAATGCGCTGATTTCCACAAAAGTGCCCGCAAGTACCTGGTGATCTGCAAGAGTGTTTTCTTACTATTTGTTTTGAGTTGAATCAGCACGTTCAAGCTAAAGGCTATGAGTGCAATGAATACTTGATTCTCGATAGCCTCTTCACTTTGACCATAGAATTTCTTGACCCTAAGGTGTTGTTTGATCCACTTAAAGAACAATTCAATCGCCCAGCGTGATCGATACATCTCTGAAATTTCTTCTGCGCTCACATCAAATCGGTTCGTGATCAGTTTTAGTTCATTGCCTTTTGAATCGGCAACCTTCAAGAGACGAAAGACGTTTTCTGCCCGATTTTGAGTGGTTCCAATCAAGACCATTTGATCCGTGTGTACATTGGTTTCAGGCGGTAGTTCGAATTCATCAACCACATGTACAACGGCATTTTTACGTAGTCTAGAGAGGAAAAAATACCCCTCATCTGTCATTCGATCAAACCGTTCATAATCGAGATAACCGCGATCAAACACATACATGCATTCTTTGTCATCCACCATCACTTCTAGTTGGTTACGGTCATGTTCTTTAGCTGGTGTCAGCACAGCCTTTTCTGGATAAGAAGATCCTTCTTTCATGAATACAAGGCGTAAATGTAGCTTTACTCCTGCCTTCGTTTGGCGGAGTTTCGCCCATTTATGATTGGTCAGGTTCAACGGAAGTGTACTTGAGTCAATCACCTTTAATGGCATACTCCGTTTCTTTCCCGTGGTTTGATCCTGAATTTGAGTGACTAAATCAAGGAACAACCTATGAAAAATCTCTGGGTTCATCCCATTTAACCGTCTTGATAACTGAGAGACACTGATAGACTCTAAGTTAACCCCACCTTGAAGGTCATCTTCGAGAAGAAAATCAATCAAGGCATGTAAACTTTCAACTTCTTCAAGCTGTGCGTACAGCAACAATTTCAGAAAAGATTCTGTCGTTAATTTCTTTGTATAATAATCTAAATGTAACGTTTTCACTAGTTCTTCAAATAATCGAAGATTTATTGGTGAAAACCATTGTCCAAATGAAGTTTTTCGTGTAATCTTGTCCATGAGTTGGTCCTTTATTTTTGGATTTGGACAGGTTACCACCTAACAAATCCATTATAAAGGACTTTTTCTTTGCTTAAAATGAAATAATCGAAGATTTTGAGTCTTTTTAATATTGTGAACTAATTAATGCAACACTAGTGAAAAATAATAAGTAATGACAAAAGAGTTGTTGACGGTTGTCGATTAAGCTGGTAAAATAGAATCTGTTGCTACAAAAGATAACACAGGAACAAAAAAACACTTTTAAAAAGTTGTTGACTTTTGAATCTGAGATTGATATGATAATAAAGTCGCTAACAACGACGCAACAAAAACGTTCTTTGAAAACTGAACAAAAGCCAAGCGAAAAAAATGAGATACATGATATCTCGTCAATGTTTTATTTTGAGCAATCAAACACTTTTATGGAGAGTTTGATCCTGGCTCAGGACGAACGCTGGCGGCGTGCCTAATACATGCAAGTCGAGCGGATCAATGGGAGCTTGCTCCTATTGATTAGCGGCGGACGGGTGAGTAACACGTGGGCAACCTACCTATAAGATTGGGATAACTCCGGGAAACCGGGGCTAATACCGGGTAATCCTTTTCTCCACATGGAGGAAAGGTAAAAGATGGCTTCGGCTATCACTTATAGATGGGCCCGCGGCGCATTAGCTAGTTGGTAAGGTAATGGCTTACCAAGGCGACGATGCGTAGCCGACCTGAGAGGGTGATCGGCCACACTGGGACTGAGACACGGCCCAGACTCCTACGGGAGGCAGCAGTAGGGAATCTTCCGCAATGGACGAAAGTCTGACGGAGCAACGCCGCGTGAGTGATGAAGGTTTTCGGATCGTAAAGCTCTGTTGTTAGGGAAGAACAAGTGCCGTTTGAATAAGGCGGCACCTTGACGGTACCTAACCAGAAAGCCACGGCTAACTACGTGCCAGCAGCCGCGGTAATACGTAGGTGGCAAGCGTTGTCCGGAATTATTGGGCGTAAAGCGCGCGCAGGCGGTCTTTTAAGTCTGATGTGAAAGCCCACGGCTCAACCGTGGAGGGTCATTGGAAACTGGGAGACTTGAGTACAGAAGAGGAGAGTGGAATTCCACGTGTAGCGGTGAAATGCGTAGATATGTGGAGGAACACCAGTGGCGAAGGCGACTCTCTGGTCTGTAACTGACGCTGAGGCGCGAAAGCGTGGGGAGCAAACAGGATTAGATACCCTGGTAGTCCACGCCGTAAACGATGAGTGCTAGGTGTTAGGGGTTTCGATGCCCTTAGTGCCGAAGTTAACACATTAAGCACTCCGCCTGGGGAGTACGACCGCAAGGTTGAAACTCAAAGGAATTGACGGGGGCCCGCACAAGCAGTGGAGCATGTGGTTTAATTCGAAGCAACGCGAAGAACCTTACCAGGTCTTGACATCCTTTGACCACCCTAGAGATAGGGCTTTCCCCTTCGGGGGACAAAGTGACAGGTGGTGCATGGTTGTCGTCAGCTCGTGTCGTGAGATGTTGGGTTAAGTCCCGCAACGAGCGCAACCCTTGATCTTAGTTGCCAGCATTCAGTTGGGCACTCTAAGGTGACTGCCGGTGACAAACCGGAGGAAGGTGGGGACGACGTCAAATCATCATGCCCCTTATGACCTGGGCTACACACGTGCTACAATGGATGGTACAAAGGGCTGCAAAACCGCGAGGTTGAGCGAATCCCATAAAGCCATTCTCAGTTCGGATTGTAGGCTGCAACTCGCCTACATGAAGCCGGAATTGCTAGTAATCGCGGATCAGCATGCCGCGGTGAATACGTTCCCGGGCCTTGTACACACCGCCCGTCACACCACGAGAGTTTGTAACACCCGAAGTCGGTGGGGTAACCTTTATGGAGCCAGCCGCCTAAGGTGGGACAGATGATTGGGGTGAAGTCGTAACAAGGTAGCCGTATCGGAAGGTGCGGCTGGATCACCTCCTTTCTATGGAGTATTTTAACTCTAGTCGATGTATGACCTTGGGTCATATGCGCTTTGGATCTTTTGTTCAGTTTTGAGAGAACACAAAACTCTCAACATAAGCTAAGGGAATAAGGAACCACGCTAAGTTCGCAACGTCCTGTTGCAACGCCTGGTACTTACATCCTGTAAGCATTGTTCTTTGAAAACTAGATAATGAAATGTAAACATGAACGTTCATCGAAAGATTGAACGAGAATGTCAAGAATTCAACAACCTTTTTTAATTTTTTTTGGTTAAGTTAGAAAGGGCGCACGGTGAATGCCTTGGCACTAGGAGCCGAAGAAGGACGCGACGAACAGCGAAATGCCTCGGGAAGTTGTAAGTAAACGTTGATCCGAGGGTATCCGAATGGGGGAACCCACTATTCGTAATGGAATAGTACCCATGCCTGAATACATAGGGCATGAGGAGGCAGACCTGGGGAACTGAAACATCTAAGTACCCAGAGGAAGAGAAAGCAAATGCGATTACCTGAGTAGCGGCGAGCGAAACGGTAACAGCCCAAACCAAGAGGCTTGCCTCTTGGGGTTGTAGGACACTCAATACGGAGTTACAAAGAAATAGGATAGGCGAAGCGATCTGGAAAGGTCCGCGGTACAAGGTAACAGCCCTGTAGTCGAAATTCTATTTTCTCCTGAGTGGATCCTGAGTACGGCGGGACACGTGAAACCCCGTCGGAATCCGGGAGGACCATCTCCCAAGGCTAAATACTCCCTAGTGACCGATAGTGAACCAGTACCGTGAGGGAAAGGTGAAAAGCACCCCGGAAGGGGAGTGAAACAGATCCTGAAACCGTGTGCCTACAACTAGTTGGAGCCCATTAACGGGTGACAGCGTGCCTTTTGTAGAATGAACCGGCGAGTTACGATGTCGTGCAAGGTTAAGCTGATAAGGCGGAGCCGTAGCGAAAGCGAGTCTGAATAGGGCGATGAAGTACGACGTCGTAGACCCGAAACCGTGTGATCTACCCATGTCCAGGGTGAAGTTCAGGTAACACTGAATGGAGGCCCGAACCCACGCATGTTGAAAAATGCGGGGATGAGGTGTGGGTAGGGGTGAAATGCCAATCGAACTCGGAAATAGCTGGTTCTCCCCGAAATAGCTTTAGGGCTAGCCTCGAGGTTGAGAGTTTTGGAGGTAGAGCACTGATTGGACTAGGGGTCCCCACAGGATTACCGAATTCAGTCAAACTCCGAATGCCAAAAACTTTTACTCGGGAGTCAGACTGCGAGTGCTAAGATCCGTAGTCAAGAGGGAAACAGCCCAGACCATCAGCTAAGGTCCCCAAGTATACGTTAAGTGGAAAAGGATGTGGAGTTGCCCAGACAACCAGGATGTTGGCTTAGAAGCAGCCACCATTTAAAGAGTGCGTAATAGCTCACTGGTCGAGTGACTCTGCGCCGAAAATGTACCGGGGCTAAACGTATCACCGAAGCTATGGATTGACACCTTTGGTGTCAGTGGTAGGGGAGCGTTCTAAGTGCAGCGAAGTCAGATCGTAAGGACTGGTGGAGCGCTTAGAAGTGAGAATGCCGGTATGAGTAGCGAAAAGAGGGGTGAGAATCCCCTCCGTCGAAAGCCCAAGGTTTCCTGAGGAAGGCTCGTCCGCTCAGGGTAAGTCGGGACCTAAGCCGAGGCTGAAAAGCGTAGGCGATGGACAACAGGTTGAAATTCCTGTACCACCTCCTCACCGTTTGAGTAATGGGGGGACGCAGTAAGGTAGGGTAAGCGCGCTGATGGATATGCGCGTCCAAGCAATTAGGCTGAGAAGTAGGCAAATCCGCTTCTCGCGAAGGCTGAGTTGTGATGGCGAGGGAAATTTAGTACCGAAGTTCCTGATCCTACACTGCCTAGAAAAGCCTCTAGCGAGGTGAGAGGTGCCCGTACCGCAAACCGACACAGGTAGGCGAGAAGAGAATTCTAAGACGCTCGGGAGAACTCTCGTTAAGGAACTCGGCAAAATGACCCCGTAACTTCGGGAGAAGGGGTGCTCTATTAGGGTGTATGCCCGAGAGAGCCGCAGTGAATAGATCCAAGCGACTGTTTAGCAAAAACACAGGTCTCTGCGAAGCCGCAAGGCGAAGTATAGGGGCTGACACCTGCCCGGTGCTGGAAGGTTAAGAGGAGGGGTTATCCTTTGGGAGAAGCTCTGAATTGAAGCCCCAGTAAACGGCGGCCGTAACTATAACGGTCCTAAGGTAGCGAAATTCCTTGTCGGGTAAGTTCCGACCCGCACGAATGGTGTAACGATTTGGATACTGTCTCAACGAGAGACCCGGTGAAATTATAGTACCTGTGAAGATGCAGGTTACCCGCGACAGGACGGAAAGACCCCATGGAGCTTTACTGTAGCTTGATATTGGATGTTGGTACAGTTTGTACAGGATAGGTAGGAGCCTTGGAAGTCGGAGCGCCAGCTTCGACGGAGGCGTCGGTGGGATACTACCCTGACTGTGCTGACATTCTAACCTCGGACCGTGATCCGGTTCAGGGACAGTGTCAGGTGGGCAGTTTGACTGGGGCGGTCGCCTCCTAAACAGTAACGGAGGCGCCCAAAGGTTCCCTCAGAATGGTTGGAAATCATTCGAAGAGTGCAAAGGCATAAGGGAGCTTGACTGCGAGACCTACAAGTCGAGCAGGGACGAAAGTCGGGCTTAGTGATCCGGTGGTTCCGCATGGAAGGGCCATCGCTCAACGGATAAAAGCTACCCTGGGGATAACAGGCTTATCTCCCCCAAGAGTCCACATCGACGGGGAGGTTTGGCACCTCGATGTCGGCTCATCGCATCCTGGGGCTGAAGTAGGTCCCAAGGGTTGGGCTGTTCGCCCATTAAAGCGGTACGCGAGCTGGGTTCAGAACGTCGTGAGACAGTTCGGTCCCTATCCGTCGCGGGCGCAGGAAATTTGAGAGGAGCTGTCCTTAGTACGAGAGGACCGGGATGGACACACCGCTGGTGTACCAGTTGTTCCGCCAGGAGCATCGCTGGGTAGCTACGTGTGGACGGGATAAGTGCTGAAAGCATCTAAGCATGAAGCCCCCCTCGAGATGAGATTTCCCATGGAGTTAATCCAGTAAGACCCCTTAGAGATGATGAGGTTGATAGGTCTGGTGTGGAAGCGTGGCGACACGTGGAGCTGACAGATACTAATCGGTCGAGGACTTATCCAAAATTATTCTTGACACATGTTTACGAAACCACGCTAAGTTCGCGACGTCCTGTCGCAACGCCTGGTACCCACGTCCTGTGGGCATTATCTAGTTTTGAGAGAACAACTCTCAATTTTATATTATTCACGAAGAGGATCAAAGAGTTCGAGGAAGCAACGTAGGTCCTACCCGGAGCGTATCAAGCATACGTGAGGATAGGAACAAGGAAGCTGACGAAGAAATCTGCCGATCATCTGAAGTGATAAGTTTGGTGGCGATAGCAAAGAGGTCACACCCGTTCCCATGCCGAACACGGACGTTAAGCTCTTTTGCGCCGATGGTAGTTGGGGGCTTCCCCCTGTGAGAGTAGGACGTTGCCAAGCATCTAAAAAGCATTCCATTTATGGGATGCTTTTTTTTGTCTATGTAAATGGATAGGTAAGGTAATATAAGAATTTATTGGTAAGTTCCATCTGAATCAAGCACTTGAAGAAAAAATGCACATGTTCTTTTTAGATGATTTCTTTCTAGCGAGGTACTTCGAAGCAAGAGTTGCATAACTGGGGTCTTCTCTGTAGGAGAATATGGATGAGCCAGGACGTTACCGAGCACTTAAAAAGCATTCCGTTTATGGGATGCTTTCTTTTGATTTTACAAGACTCAGTTAGTGTGCTTCTTTAAATAAACGACTCAAGCCGTTAACATAGCCACTTTTATCTAATCATAAGATTAAATAGTAGGATCGAGTTATTAACATGAATAAATAGTTAATGCCGATCGATAGAAGATTTCATGACAATGAACTAAATTATTTAGAGAGAATCATTCAATAATTAATTCAGTCTGATGTCGATCCCAATATATTGGAGGTAGATGAGGATAATCAAATACGTATTTAAAGTACCACGTATATAGAAGTCTATGTTGATTTTCTAATGTATGACGTTCGACATTATACTGTCTTAATTCACTTGTGACAGATTGTCCTGCTTCATGTTTTACTATGATCTCTTCTTGTAGCGACATCACCCGATCGGTTCTCGTTTCTATCATCTGATAACCTAGATACGTAACAAGACTATAGCAAACTACTAAGAATACAAAGAAGCACAGAAAAAGGGACTTTAATTCTTTTATCATGAGTACACTCCTCTCTTACTCGAACATAAAATGAGATGACGTATAAACCTGTCTAATAATAAACAAAACCGGTGTGAGGGTTGTCATCTTTTATTTACTATATGTTCAAAGGGGAGAAGGTGTCCCTTTGAACGGAGAACTTGTTTAGAAAAATATCATGTCAGAACATCCGACAAAGGTATTGAACGGACAAATTTGTGTGGGGTAAGATCAATATACTTACTTCTTAATACAAGAATCTAACGAGGCTATATTTGATATATGGAAGGGGGATCTGCTGATGGAGCGATATTTGTGTATTGAATTTGGAATAATAAAAGAGGATATACTCATTTCCCCTATTTCTAATAAGAAAGTGACCATTGAAGAGTTAATAAATAAGCTAGAAGATCAAGGTATCGTTGAACAAGTTATGCGTACGATTGGAACAATAAAATTCTTAGGGAGAAAGGGAGTCATCACCTATCTAACAAAATTAGTCGACTAGATCAATGATGGTACGTATTGTGATTTTTTTCTTAAGACAATTATGGTTCAAGTGCATCATCATTCAACATTCATTTTTTACATTGTAGTAAATGAATGGAAATGATGGATTAGGGCAATATAAGACCACATCAATAGGATAGGTGGTCACATTATGCCGTCAATCATATCAATTAGTTCGTATGCACCGCCCCATACATTAACACAGGATACGACAACAGAATTTGCACGTGAGTTATTTAGTGAAAGTTATCAAGATATCGAAAGACTCCTCAACGTATTTGCTAATGGTCAAATTAATGAAAGACAGTTGGCTGTACCGATTGAGTGGTTTAAAGAAGAGCATTCGTTGCAAGAAAAGAATGATCTATACATTGAACTTGCGACAAAATACGGAGCAGAAGGCATTATGAAATGTGTAACCAATCGTTTGTTTCTACAAGAAGATGTTCAATTAGAGGAAATTGATGCTATTATTTTAGTGTCTAGTTCAGGGATGTCAACACCTAGTATTGATGCACGCATTATGAATGTGCTTCCTTTTTCTCCTCATACAAAAAGAATTCCACTTTGGGGACTTGGTTGTGCCGGGGGAGCAGCGGGGATAAGTCGTGCTTTTGAATATTGTAAGGCGTATCCAGAATCAAATGTACTTGTTGTTTGTATTGAGTTATGTAGCCTCACGTTTCAGCGCAATGATCGTTCTAAGAGTAATCTAGTAGGCACTTCTCTTTTTGCAGATGGTATTGCATGTGCCCTTGTTTCAGGGGACGAATCTATGATGATAAACAATATAGCGAAATCTGTCCGTCCGGTTATTAAGTCTACATTGAGTACGCTAATGCCACATTCAGAGGAAGTCATGGGATGGGATGTGAAAGATACTGGTCTTCATGTTGTGTTTTCAAGGGATATTCCTTTAATCATAAAAAAATGGTTGAAACCGAATGTAGAAGATTTCCTTATGAAAAATGGAATTGAATCAGGTCAGATTGATGCCTTTGTTGCCCATCCAGGTGGGAAAAAGGTGTTAGAAGCTTACGAGGAAACGTTATCGATGCCAGAATCAATGACGGAGATCTCAAGAGAGGTGTTACAAAAACATGGGAATATGTCTTCACCCACTGTGCTTTATGTTCTTGAAAAATTTATGCAAGTAGAAAGAGAACCAGGGGCTTATGGATTAATGGCTGCACTCGGACCTGGTTTTTGTTCAGAGCTTGTATTGATTCAGTGGGAGGGCGTTCATTAATGGGCTATATCTATATATTTATTAGCTTTGTAGTCATCCAACGAATCGTGGAGGTCATTATTGCAAATCAGAACGCATCATGGATCAAAAAGCAAGGAGGTTACGAGGTAGGAAGAGATCATTATAAATACATTGTTTCCTTACATGCTTTCTTTTTTATTGCTCTTTTGCTTGAGATATCTGTATTCAAAGCAAGCGTTCCTAGTTGGTCACTGATTCCGTTAATCCTTTTCCTTGTGGCTCAAATCGGCCGTGTGTGGGCACTCTCTTCATTAGGCCGTTTTTGGAATACAAGAATTATGGTTTTGCCTGGAGCAAAAGTAGTTGCAAAGGGACCATACCGATTTATGCGTCACCCGAATTATGTTATTGTGGCGTTGGAGCTTATTGCATTGCCTTTTATTTTTCAAGCGTATTGGACGGCTCTTATTTTTTCGGTCTTAAATGTCATCATACTTAGAGTGAGAATCAAGGAAGAGGAAAGAGCATTAAAAGAAGCGACGAACTATGAAGATGTTTTTAAAGATCGTGCTCGTTCTGTTCCGAGTTATGACGAGTAAGAGGCTAGCTTAGCTAGTCTTTTTTTCTTTGAGTAAAAAATAAATGATATAATGGCGTAAAGACTAAACAGATAAGATAGAGGTGAAAATCCATGAGTAAGAAGAAGAAAATGAAGTTTGAAGTCGGTGAAAATGAAACCATTAACGACTGTCTAGATCGTATGACAAAAGAGGGCTATCAAGCTGTGAGAAGAATGGAAGAGCCAGTGTTTGAAGAGAAGAAAGTTGGGAGAACAGTGGAATACATACCGGTAAGACAAAAAATCATCTTTGAAGGCAAACTGCTAGAAAGCGAACAATAATAGTCTGACATTTTGGTAATGTTCGACTTTTTATTGACATACTCCCCGTTGCCTTGTAAGATGAAGTTAAATAAACGGAAAACAGAATAATGCCTCATATAATCACGGGAATATGGCCCGAAAGTTTCTACCCGACAACCGTAAATTGTTGGACTATGAGGGAAAGTACACTTCTAGATAATCCTACTAGAAGTGTCATGAAAGCGCGGAATTAGCTTCCTTTCTCTCAATCTCGAGTAGACAAAGATAGCTAATTCTGCGCTTTTTTTGTGGAAGAATAACCATGGTAAAGGGGAGAGCATGATGAAGCCAGTAGTCGGAGTAATTATGGGAAGTACATCAGATTGGGACACAATGAAGCATGCTTGTGATGTGTTAGAGAAGCTAGAGATTGGTTATGAAAAAAAAGTCGTCTCTGCTCATCGAACACCTGATTTAATGTTTGACTATGCGGACACTGCAATTGAACGAGGTTTACAAGTGATTATTGCAGGGGCAGGAGGAGCGGCTCACTTACCAGGAATGGTTGCCGCCAAAACCGTCTTACCGGTCATCGGTGTTCCTGTCCAGTCAAAAGCGCTCCAAGGACTTGATTCTCTACTCTCCATCGTTCAAATGCCAGGAGGTGTTCCTGTTGCGACCGTTGCAATCGGGACGCCTGGGGCGAAAAATGCTGGCCTCCTTGCAGCCCAAATGATTGGAGCAACTAATCATGCGGTACAAAATAAGTTAATAAAACTACGTGAGGAAACAAAACAAGCGGTGTTAGAAAGCAGTGACATTCTATGAAACAAGTGATTAATCCGGGTTCAACTATAGGAATCATTGGTGGCGGACAGCTTGGTAGAATGTTAGCAATTGCTGCGAGGCAAATGGGGTACAAGATTGTTGTCTTAGAGCCCTCAGAAAATTCTCCATGTCAAGGAGTAGCTGATGAGATGATCACCGCGAGTTATGATGATCAACTTGCAGCAAAGAAGCTTGCTCAACTAGCTGATGTGATCACTTATGAGTTTGAAAATATTGATAAGAATACGGCTCAATTGCTGACAGAAATAGCGTACTTTCCACAAGGTTATGAGCTTCTTGGTATCACACAACACAGATTGCGTGAAAAAGAAGCGATTACAGCAATCGGAGTCGAAGTCGCGCCATATAAAGCGATTGCCTCCATTAACGACTGTCAAGATGCTGCAAGAGAGATTGGCTTTCCAGCTGTACTAAAAACATGCCAAGGTGGTTATGACGGGAAAGGGCAAGCGGTTGTTCACAATGAAACGGATCTACTTCAAGCAACACGGCAATTGTTAGGAGAAACAGAGCTTGTTCTTGAAGGGTGGGTCCCATTTTCATGCGAGCTTTCCGTCATTGTCACACGCTCAACAAAAGGCGAAACAAAGACATTCCCTGCAGCGGAAAATGTTCACGTGAATAATATTCTTCATCAATCGATTGTCCCAGCAAGAGTATCTGATGCTGTGCTAGAGCAAGCCGAGAAGATCGCCCTTAAGTTAGCGGACGAATTGGGGTTAGTTGGCATTCTAGCGATTGAGATGTTTGTGACAGAAGATGGGAAGGTTTTAGTTAATGAACTTGCTCCCCGTCCACATAATTCCGGGCATTACACGATTGAAGGATGTGAGACATCACAATTTGAGCAACAGATTCGAGCGATTTGTGGCTGGCCACTAGGCTCAACCAACTTCCACCAAGCAACTGTTATGGAAAACATACTTGGGCAACATATAGAAGATGTGTTGCACTCTGTAGAAAAGTTAGGGGAAGTGAAACTCCATCTATACGGCAAGAAAGAAGCTAAACAGAACAGAAAAATGGGGCATCTAACAGCAACCGGTGTAACGGTAGACGTCGCACTCGAAAAGCTTCAGCGAATACCTGAGCGAATGTGCTAGAATGAGTAAGGTAATTTTACTTTAGTAGTGGAGGATGGTTCGATGATTGAACGTTATACACGCCCAGAAATGGGTGCCATTTGGACAGAGGAAAATCGTTATCAAGCATGGTTAGAAGTCGAGATTGTGGCTTGTGAAGCTTGGGCTGAACTTGGGGACATTCCGAAAGAAGATGTCGTGAAAATCCGTGAAAACGCGGGCTTTGATGTGGATCGTATTCACGAGATTGAAGCACAAACAAGACATGATGTTGTAGCTTTTACTCGTGCGGTTTCTGAGACACTTGGCGAAGAGCGAAAATGGGTACACTATGGCCTAACGTCTACGGATGTTGTTGATACAGCTCTATCTTACTTATTAAAACAAGCTAATGAGATCTTACTCGCTGACCTTGAGCGTTTCCTTGGCATTATTAAAGACAAAGCCATTGAACATAAATTCACAGTCATGATGGGACGTACACACGGGGTACATGCTGAGCCAACAACATTTGGACTAAAGCTTGCTCTATGGTACGAAGAAATGAAACGTAACATTGAACGCTTTAAGCGTGCAGCAGAGGGAGTTCGTTTCGGAAAACTATCAGGAGCAGTTGGTACTTACGCAAATATCGACCCACGAGTAGAAGAACTTGTATGTGAGAAATTAGGGCTACAAGCAGCACCAATCTCTACTCAAACATTACAACGCGACCGTCATGCAGAATACATGGCATCAATTGCTCTAATTGCTACATCAATTGAGAAATTTGCTGTAGAAATTCGCGGCCTACAAAAAAGTGAAACACGTGAGGTTGAAGAGTTCTTTGCAAAAGGTCAAAAAGGGTCTTCTGCGATGCCGCATAAACGTAATCCAATTGGATCTGAGAATATGACAGGCCTTGCACGTGTCATTCGCGGACACATGATCACAGCATATGAGAATGTTCCGTTATGGCATGAGCGTGATATTTCGCATTCATCAGCAGAGCGCATCATTCTACCAGATGCAACCATTGCTTTGAACTATATGTTGAACCGCTTTGGAAACATCGTTAAAAACTTAACGGTCTTCCCTGAAAACATGAAGCGTAACATGACCCGTACGTATGGTCTAATCTATTCACAACGTGTGCTATTATCATTGATCGACAAAGGAATGGCACGTGAGGAAGCGTATGACCTCGTACAACCTAAGACAACGGAAGCGTGGGAAAAAGGTATTCAATTCCGCGAGCTTGTTGAACAAGAGGAAGCGATTACTAAGATTCTTTCCGAAAAAGAAATTGATGATTGCTTCGACTATAATTACCACTTGCAGCATGTCGACACAATCTTTACTCGTTTAGGCTTAGAAGCAAACTAATGAATGAATGAGGAGTCAGCAAGGCTCCTCCTTACCATTAAAATTGCCAATATTCTGATTGTGAGGGTCTGTTATGGAAAAAAAAGAGCAACTTTACGAAGGAAAAGCGAAAAAGATCTACCGTACAGAGGATGATCAGTTATTGTGGATCTCCTACAAGGATGATGCGACAGCTTTTAACGGAGAAAAGAAAGACCAACTAGAAGGTAAAGCTCGCTTAAACAATGAAATATCAGTACTAATCTTCTCCTATTTAGCGGAACAAGGGATAAAGAGTCACTTTGTAAAACGGCTATCAGAAACAGAACAACTTGTGAAAAATGTCGAGATCGTCTCTCTTGAAGTTGTTGTCAGAAACAAAGTCGCAGGAAGTATGGCGAAACGTTTGGGGCTTGAGGAAGGGATGGACTTACCAAGACCAATCGTTGAATTTTATTACAAAGACGATGCTTTAGGTGATCCGCTTTTAACAGAAGATCACATCGCCTTGTTACAGACGGCAACTACAGAAGAAATATCACAACTTAAAGAGATGTCGACGGAAGTAAATAAGCATTTGCAACAATTATTCAAAAGCATTGGTGTAAGGCTCGTTGATTTTAAGTTGGAGTTTGGTCGAACAAGCGATGGTTCATTGCTTCTAGCAGACGAAATCTCTCCTGATACATGTCGATTGTGGGATATGGAAACGAATGAACGTTTTGATAAAGATTTATTCCGTAAAAATCTAGGAAACTTGCAAGCTGGTTATCAAGAAATTTTAACTCGATTAGGAGGCCTATCATGTACAAAGTAAAGGTGTATGTCACGTTAAGAGAGAGTGTGCTTGACCCACAAGGAGTAGCAGTGAAAAGCGCGCTACACACAATGAATTATCAAGAAGTAGAAGAGGTTCGTATCGGAAAATATATGGAACTAGTTGTAAAAGAAAGAGAGAATGTTGAAGGAAGAGTCGAGGAAATGTGTGAGAAGTTACTTGCCAATACCGTGATTGAAGATTATCGCTATGAGATTGAGGAGGTCGTCCCATCATGAAGTTCGCTGTGATCGTCTTTCCTGGATCAAATTGTGACGCAGATATGTATCATGCGGCAAAAGATGTCCTCGGGGCAGAGGTGGAATACGTCTGGCACAACGCGACATCGCTTGATTCATTTGATGGGATCTTACTTCCTGGGGGTTTCTCTCACGGGGATTACTTACGCTCTGGGGCAATTGCACGTTTTGCACCGATCATGAAGGCGGTTATCGAGGCAGCAAATGCTGGAATTCCCATCCTCGGGGTGTGTAATGGATTTCAAATTTTATTAGAAGCAGGCTTATTACCAGGGGCGATGAAACGAAATGATCAATTAAAATTCATTTGCCGTCCGACGACATTAATTGTAGAAAACACAGATACGCTGTTTACCGCAAACTATGAACAAGATCAAGAGATTCTCATTCCTGTTGCACACGGGGAAGGAAACTATGACTGTGATGATCAAACGCTAGAAAGGCTGAAAAACAATAATCAAATTGTATTTAAGTATAGAGGAAATATTAATGGCTCACGCGAACAAATTGCTGGGATCATTAATGAAAAAGGAAATGTACTAGGTATGATGCCACATCCTGAGCGTGCCGTTGAGGCTTTGCTTGGAAGTGACGATGGTCTAGAATTATTTCAATCAATTGTACGAAATTGGAGGGAAACTCATGTCGCTACTACTTGAGCCTACAGCAGAACGTGTAAAAGAAGAGAAACTATACTTGGAAATGGGTTTAACTGATGAGGAGTTTTCATTAGCAGAATCTATTTTAGGACGTACACCAAATTATACGGAAACAGGTTTGTTCTCTGTTATGTGGTCTGAACACTGTAGCTATAAAAATTCAAAGGTTTTATTACGCAAGTTTCCAACGGAAGGTGAGAAAGTCCTTCAAGGCCCAGGTGAAGGGGCTGGCATTATTGATATTGGTGATGAACAAGCGGTGGTATTTAAAGTCGAAAGTCATAATCATCCATCTGCGATTGAACCATATCAAGGAGCAGCAACTGGGGTAGGTGGAATCTTACGTGACGTCTTTTCCATGGGAGCTCGTCCAATTTCGATACTGAACTCATTACGTTTTGGAGAATTAACTTCTCCTCGTGTACGTTATTTATTTGAAGAAGTCGTTGCTGGGATTGCTGGGTACGGAAACTGCATCGGTGTACCGACTGTTGGGGGAGAAGTCCAATTCGACCCTTGCTATGAGGGGAATCCCCTCGTTAATGCGATGTGCGTTGGCTTAATTGATCATAAAGATATCCAAAAAGGCCAAGCAAAAGGTGTGGGAAATACGGTAATGTATGTCGGAGCAAGTACAGGACGTGACGGGATTCACGGGGCAACGTTTGCATCTGAAGAGTTGAGCGAGAATTCAGATGAGAAGCGTCCAGCCGTCCAAGTTGGCGACCCATTTATGGAGAAACTACTTCTTGAAGCATGCCTTGAACTCATTCAATCTGATGCTCTTGTAGGGATTCAAGATATGGGAGCAGCAGGCTTAACATCGTCGTCAGCTGAAATGGCAAGCAAAGCCGGCTCTGGGATTGAGATGAATCTCGATCTTGTGCCACAACGTGAAAAAGGGATGACCCCTTATGAGATGATGCTCTCAGAATCACAAGAGCGTATGTTGATTGTGGTGAAAAAAGGGCAAGAACAAGAAATCAAAGAAATCGTTGACCGTTGGGGATTATTGTCAGCAGAGGTAGGAACCGTAACCGACGATAAGCAGCTACGTTTGCTTCACAATGGAGAAGTGGTAGCAGATGTACCAGTAGATGCCCTAGCTGAAGAGGCGCCTGTCTATCATAAGCCTTCAGCCGTTCCGACGTATTATAAAGAATTTCAGGAACAAAAGCAGTGGGTTCCAACCATTGCAGATACCAAAGATACATTGCTTCAACTTCTCGCCCAACCAACGATTGCAAGCAAAGAGTGGGTGTATAACCAGTACGATTATATGGTTCAAACAAATACGGTTGTGACACCTGGTTCAGATGCTGCTGTTGTACGCATTCGCGGAACACGAAAAGCACTGGCGATGACCACAGATTGTAATTCACGATATCTCTATCTAGATCCAGAAGTAGGTGGGCAGATTGCAGTCGCTGAAGCTGCACGTAATATTGTTTGCTCAGGTGCAACGCCGCTTGGATTAACAGATGGGTTGAACTATGGCAGTCCAGATAAACCAGAAATCTTCTGGCAACTTGAGAAATCAACCGATGGAATGAGTGAAGCATGTCGTGTATTAGAGACACCGGTCATTGGCGGTAATGTCTCTCTTTACAACGAAACAAATGGTGTCGCGGTGTACCCAACACCAGTCATAGGCATGGTTGGCTTGATTGAAGATCTTGATCATATTACGACACAGACATTTAAACAAGCTGGTGACTTGATCTACATGATCGGTCAAACGAAACCTGAATTTGGCGGTAGTGAGCTTCAGAAGATGATGAACGGTTCCATTTCAGGAAAAGCACCGACACTCGATTTATCTGTAGAGAAGAAGCATCAATCTATGCTTCTTGCAGCAATCAAAGCTGGTTTCATTCAATCTGCCCATGATGTCGCTGAAGGGGGAGTAGCTGTTGCTTTAGCAGAAAGCATCATCAACACCGAGCTTGGCGCAACAGTAAAGTTAGACAGTGAGTCTAGCGCAGAGTGGTTTGCAGAATCCCAATCACGATTTATTGTTTCGGTAAAGCCTGAAGACCAAGCTCAATTTGAACAAATGGTTGAGGCAACATTGCTTGGCGAAGTAACAGGGCAGGACACACTGATTGTATCCACAATTGACGGTCAAGTAGAGATGCACGCGAGACGAGATGAGATGACAAAGGCTTGGAAGGGAGCCATCCCATGTTTGCTGAAATCAAAGGCTTAAATGAAGAGTGTGGTGTGTTTGCAGTTTGGGGGCATAAGGACGCTGCTCAAATTACGTATTATGGCTTACACAGCATGCAGCATCGAGGACAAGAGGGAGCTGGCATCGTCGTGACTGACGGTGCACAGCTTTCCGTTCATAAAGGAATGGGACTTGTCAACGATGTGTTTCGTTCAGAGGATTTAACACAACTTGAAGGAAAAGCGGCGATCGGTCACGTTCGGTATGCGACTGCTGGTGGAGGCGGCTTTGCCAATGTACAACCACTCTTATTTCGTTCCCAACGCGGTGGCCTTGCATTAGCTCATAACGGCAATTTAGTAAATGCAAATAATTTAAAGCATCAACTGGAGAGCCAAGGAAGCATTTTTCAATCGACATCGGATACAGAAGTACTTGCTCACTTGATTAAACGAAGTGGTTATTCAAGCTTAGAAGATCAGTTGATAAATGCGCTAGCTATGCTAAAAGGTGCGTATGCATTTGCTGTAATGAATGAGGACCAGTTGATGGTTGCTCTTGATCCGAACGGTCTACGCCCATTATCGATTGGTCGATTAGGAGACGCTTATGTGGTGGCGAGTGAGACATGTGCGTTTGATATTATTGGTGCCACCTATGAGCGTGATGTTCAGCCTGGTGAGTTAGTCGTTATCGATGATGATGGTCTCCGTTCAGAACGGTTTGTTAGCACAGGCAATCGTGCGATTTGTAGTATGGAATATGTATATTTTGCGAGACCCGATAGCAATGTCGATGGCGTCAACGTGCATACGGCCAGAAAGAATTTAGGAAAACAACTAGCGATTGAATCTCCTATTGAAGCAGATGTCGTGACAGGTGTACCAGATTCAAGCATTTCAGCCGCGATTGGCTACGCAGAGCAAACAGGCATCCCGTACGAACTTGGAATGATCAAAAATCGTTATGTTGGGCGGACTTTTATCCAGCCATCACAGGAGTTGCGTGAGCAAGGTGTGAAGATGAAACTATCTCCTGTCCGTGGTGTCGTTGAAGGCAAGAGAGTCGTGATGATAGATGACTCGATTGTACGAGGAACAACGAGTAGACGAATTGTTCGAATGTTGCGTGAAGCAGGAGCGAAAGAAGTTCATGTTCGAATTAGTTCACCACCGATTAAAAATCCTTGTTTCTATGGAATTGATACATCCACAACCGAAGAACTCATTGCCTCCAATCATTCGATTGAAGAAATGCGTGAGATGATGGGGGCTGATACATTAGCCTTCTTATCAACAGAAGGATTAATGGAAGGAATCGGGCGCGATGATACATCGCCTAACTGTGGACAGTGTCTCGCTTGTTTTACAGGATCGTATCCAACAGAAATTTATGCAGACACGCTTCACCCCCATGCAAAAGTATAAAAAGTTCGAGACAATTTCGAGACAATTTCGAGACAATGAGGAGGAACAAGGATGTCAAAAGCATATAAGCAAGCCGGTGTAGACATTGAAGCTGGATATGAAGCGGTGCGAAGAATGGGGCAACATGTCCGCCGAACCATGCGACCAGGAGTTCTTGGAGGATTAGGTGGCTTTGGGGGCATGTTTGATCTTTCAAGCTTAGAGATGAAGGAGCCTGTGCTCGTTTCAGGGACGGACGGGGTAGGTACGAAGCTGATGCTTGCCTTTATGATGGATCAACATGATACGATCGGTATCGATGCGGTTGCGATGTGTGTCAATGACATCGTTGTTCAAGGAGCAGAACCTCTTTATTTTCTTGATTATTTAGCTGTTGGAAAAGCCGATCCCGAACGAATTGAAGCAATTGTTAGTGGAATTGCGGACGGATGTGAGCAAGCAGGGTGCGCACTCATTGGTGGTGAGACGGCAGAGATGCCTGGCATGTACCAAGAAGAAGAATATGATGTTGCTGGATTTGCTGTTGGAGCGGTTGAGAAGAAGGACCTTTTAACAGGTGAGGCAATTAATCCAGGTGATATAGTGATAGGTCTCTCATCGAGTGGTCTTCATAGTAATGGCTTCTCATTAGTACGTAAGGTGTTGTTAGGTGACCATAACCTGTCACTGACAGACCATTTACCTGGCCTTTCTGGTACCCGTACCCTTGGCGAAGAACTACTCACACCAACAAGAATCTACGTAAAACCGATATTAGAAGCATTACGAACATTCCCGATTCATGGGTTAGTGCATATTACCGGGGGAGGTTTTTATGAAAATATCCCTCGCATGTTACCTAGTGGTTGTGGAGTTGACATTGATTATGGATCGTGGCCAATTCCAGCGATCTTCTCTCTGATCGAGGACTATAGTAAATTACCGAAAAAAGAACTTTTTAATACATTTAATATGGGAATCGGAATGATGGTCGTCGTGCCTGAAGACGTTCATACAAAAGTCATTCACCTTCTAGAAGCCGAAGGGGAGAAAGCGTTTATCATCGGTCGTGTAACGGAGGGCGAAGGAGTTACTATTGGAGGCATCAACGAATGAAAATCGCCGTTTTTGCCTCTGGAACTGGAACAAATGCCGAAGTGTTGATGAACGCAGCTAAGGTAGGTCGATTAAGAGCAGAGATCGTACTAGTAGTTAGCGATAAACCTACAGCAAAGGTACTAGATCGCGCAAAACTAGCTGGGGTGGAGACCTTTGCGTTTCAACCATCAAACTATGAGAATAAAAAAGCTTTTGAGAAAGAAATCGTCCAGGAGTTAAGGAGTCGTAATGTAGATGCAGTCGTGTTGGCTGGTTACATGCGCTTAGTAGGTCCGACGTTACTGTCAAGCTATGAAGAGCGAATGGTCAACATTCATCCGTCGCTCCTTCCAAAGTTTCCAGGTCTTGATGCAATTGGTCAGGCGTACCGAGCGGGTGTAAAAGAGACCGGTGTAACGATTCATCTAGTTGACGCCGGGATGGACACTGGGCCAATCATGGCACAACAGAAGATCGAAATCGCGTCAGATGATACAATAGAGACGTTAACAAAAAAGATACAAGCTGTAGAACATCAATTATATCCAGAAACAATTCATAGCTGGATCGAGTCGATGGAGCTGGAAGGAGTTAAGAAAAAATGAAGAGAAGAGCATTAGTCAGTGTATCGAATAAAGAGGGCATTATCCCATTTGTTGAGGGGCTAGTTAAACAAGGGTTTGAGGTCGTCTCAACAGGGGGAACAAAAAAAGCGATCCAAGAAGCAGGTATTGCTGTCACCGGTATTCAAGAAGTAACCGGTTTTCCAGAAATTCTAGAAGGACGTGTCAAAACTCTCCATCCAAACATTCACGGTGGATTGCTTGCCATGCGTGAGAAACAAGATCACTTGAAACAACTAAACGAACATCATATTACACCAATTGATGTCGTTGTGGTTAATCTATACCCATTCCAACAAACGATTGCTAAAGAAGGTACAACATTTGAAGAGGCAATCGAAAATATCGACATTGGTGGGCCAAGTATGCTACGAGCTGCGGCAAAGAATCACAAGCATGTCACAGTCGTTGTCGACCCTACTGATTATGAAGGGGTTCTGGCAGAATTACAAGAAACATCAGATGTGAAATCGGAGACGCGTCGCCGTCTTGCAGCGAAAGTATTCCGTCACACAGCAGCCTATGATGCAGTCATTGCTGAATACTTAACAGAAGCTGTCGGGGAAGAAAGTCCAGAGTCATTCACTATTACATATGAAAAAAAACAAGACTTACGTTACGGAGAGAACCCTCACCAAAAAGCAACATTTTATAAAAAGCCGTTAGCTAAAAAGGGTTCAATTGCAACCGCTGTTCAACTACATGGAAAAGAGCTTTCGTACAACAATATTAATGATGCAAACGCAGCTCTTGCGATTGTGAAAGAATTTATGCAACCAGCAGCTGTTGCAGTCAAACATATGAACCCATGCGGTGTTGGAACAGGTCAAACGATAGAAGAAGCGTATGATAAAGCGTTTGATGCTGATCACGTCTCAATCTTTGGTGGCATCATCGCTTTAAACAAAGAAGTCGATGCGTCGACAGCCCTTAAAATGAAGGAAATTTTCTTAGAGATTATTATTGCTCCATCATTTACAAAAGAAGCGCTTGCTATCTTACAAGAGAAGAAAAACCTGCGTTTACTAACCGTTGAGACAACTAAAGCAGCATCGACAGAAAAAACACTCACATCGATCCACGGTGGTTTACTCATACAAGATGAAGACATATATAGCTTTGAAGATGCTGACATCACAGTTCCAACAAAACGTGAACCAACAGAAGAAGAGTGGAACGCTTTGAAACTTGCATGGAAAGTGGTAAAGCATGTGAAGTCAAATGCAATTGTTCTTGCAAATAATCAAATGACAGTTGGAGTTGGGGCAGGTCAGATGAATCGTGTGGGTGCAGCTAGTATTGCACTAACTCAAGCAGCCGAGCGTATGGAGGGTGTTGTGATGGGATCTGATGCATTCTTTCCAATGGGTGACACCGTCGAAGCCGCAGCGAAAGCTGGAGTAAAAGCAATCATTCAACCAGGCGGTTCGATTCGCGACCAAGAGTCGATTGATATGGCTGATCAATATGGCATTGCTATGGTCTTCACAGGCGTCCGTCATTTCAAACATTAAGAGGAGGCAACTGAGCATGAATGTTCTAGTCATTGGAAGTGGTGGTCGTGAGCATACGATCGCATGGAAGCTCAACCAAAGTAAACAGGTGGATACGGTATTTGTCGCACCAGGCAATGATGGGATGCGCGATGTTGCAACTAATGTAGCCATTTCTGAGGGAGATCACGAGGCACTTGTCCAATTTGCCAAGGAAAATGATGTTCAACTTACCATTGTTGGTCCTGAGGTGCCCCTTTTAGCAGGACTTGTCGATCGATTCACTGAAGAAGGACTTGTCGCATTTGGACCGAAAAAAGGCGCAGCACGTCTTGAAGGAAGTAAGTCTTATGCGAAGGGAATTATGGAGAAATACGACATTCCAACAGGTGCTTATCAAACATTTACTGATTATGACTTAGCGGCGAGTTACGTGAAGGAACAAGGTGCCCCGATAGTCATTAAGGCAGATGGTTTGGCAGCTGGAAAAGGTGTCGTTGTAGCGATGACTGAAGAACAAGCGCTTAATGCTTTGCAATCGATGTTAAATGATCAAGCATTTGGTGAGGCGAGTGCCTCTGTAGTCATTGAAGAGTATCTCGAAGGTGAAGAGCTATCATTGATGGCATTTGTCCACGGGAACGTTGTTGCCCCTATGGTAGCTGCGCAAGATCATAAGAGAGCGTTTGATCAAGATGAAGGACCGAACACTGGAGGAATGGGTGCATATTCTCCTGTTCCACAGTTTGGTCAAGAGCAAATTGATGATGCGGTCAAAAGAATCTTAAAACCAACGGCACAAGCGATGATCACTGAAGGCCATCCGTTTACAGGAATTTTATATGCTGGACTAATGATGACAGCCACAGGGCCGAAAGTCATTGAATTTAACGTTCGCTTTGGTGACCCTGAGACGCAAGTCGTACTCGCGCGTCTTGAATCTGATTTAATTGATGTTATTCAGACACTACTTGAAGGCGATCAGCCACAGTTATCATGGTCAAATGATGCAGTCGTTGGTGTCGTCATGGCGAGTAAGGGATACCCAGGAGTATACGAAAAAGGATCAGTGATTAAAGAGCTCGAGACATTTTCTGAAGAAGCGATGTTATTTCATGCCGGAACAAAGCTTGTCGATGGGCAATGGGTAACAAATGGTGGACGCGTCGTGCTCGCTGCAGCTCGAGGCGAAACGCTGAGCATCGCACAAAAGTCTGTATATAATTATCTTTCAAAAATAGAAAGTGATGGTCTTTTCTACCGTCGAGACATCGGACACAAAGCTATTTCGAGCGTTTTTTCTTCATAAACACATACAAAAACGCAATTACACTTCCAATGAGCAAAATATAAATAAACAACGAATCCGTTGCATACTCTTGAATATTGAACATAATAACCTCCATTTAATGCAAAACCGTATAAGTCATGACTTATACGGTTTTGTTTTTACTGTTAAAGACATGTAAAAGGAGAAATCGAGTAATTTTATGTTTTCTTTAATACCTTTAAGAGGTGTTTTCGCGCGAGTGACACTGTTTTCCGCGCACCATGGACCCCGTTTCGAGCGAATTGTCATCATTTCCGCGCAAAACAAGTAAGTTTTCGCGCAAGTGCAGTATAAAAATGGAAAAAAGTTTGTCCTTCCACTTTCTTGTCTAGCTACAGGGCTCAGCGGCTAGCACAATTCCGTTCGCCTCGGTCGATAAGTCAACATCGAATCACTGCGTTCTTCGTGTTTCCTTTATCTCGGTCGCCGCCCTCCATTTTGTAAACCGCTTAACGAGCTCCTCCGCCTTTCTTTGTCTAGCTTCGGCTCCTTGGGTTGCGGGGAAAACCGGTGAATCGAACGAAGTCAAAAAGCGACTTCTTATCGCTCCCCCCTAGTTTTCCCGCTACCCAGAACAGTCGCCTCCGCTTTTCTAATCACGATGGGTTCATGACTCTTGGGTCTTGGTGGTGGTCTTCTTGTTTTTCGTCTTGGTTATGCATGAGCTCGTTTTTGGCAATATAGATGAGTGGGCAGAAGCGGGTGATGCCTTCTGCAATTTTCATTCCTCCAAGCATGGCTGCAAGAAGCGAACGGTTATGATGGGGCTTTCTGACAAGTTTTGAAATTGAATAAGCAAGTACAGTAAAGCCTGCGGTAATTCGGATTAGAGCATCAATTCGGCCTATATTTGGTTTCAAAATAATTCAACTCTCTTTCATCATTTAGTTTTCGCACGCAAGTCGACAAAAATATGTCAAAAAATTTGTTAGAAGATTTGACAACTTTAATGAGTTAATGGGTCATTGTGTGGTACGATAGAAACAATTCGTAATTGACAATTAACAGGAATAAAGGAATGGGTGATTTCAGATGACGGAGCGAATTTATCGCTGGACTAAAAAACGTTTACGCCAACAACTTGAGGTTGTTAGAGGAGAGCAAGCGCCTTCGCTCGTCCTAAAAAATGCAACCTACCTTAATCATGCTCGACGAAAATGGCTACAAGCAAATATATGGATTACTCAAGATCGCATCGTTTATGTGGGAGACGCGATGCCAGAAAAAGTGGAGGGAACAGAAATTGTTGACTGTTCAAACTCGTATATCGTTCCTGGCTATATTGAGCATCATGCGCATCCATTTCAACTTTATAATCCCCATAGTTTCGCAAAATATGCAGCTGCGCGGGGAACGACAACACTCATTAACGATAACTTAATGTTCTTTTTAAATCTCGAAAAAAAGAAAGCGCTTTCTTTGATTGAAGCTTTAGATGAGTTGCCTTCATCGATGTATTGGTGGTGCCGTTATGATGGACAGACTGAATTAAAAAATGATGAGCTCTTTTCTAATTCGAAAATGAAAGCATGGCTGGAGCATCATTTAGTTATTCAAGGCGGGGAATTAACGTCATGGCCTAAAGTATTAGCAGGTGATGATTCCACGCTGCATTGGATGCAAGAAACAACAAGACTTCGTAAGCCAATTGAAGGTCATTTTCCAGGTGCCTCGGAGAAAACTCTTTCACAAATGGCTTTGCTCGGTGTGACATGTGATCATGAAGCGATGACAGGAGAAGAAGTGGTGAGGCGTTTGAACCTCGGATATACGACATCCTTAAGGCACTCATCGATTCGACCTGATCTACCGAAGCTGCTCAAAGAAATGAAGGAGCAAGGAGTCGATGTGTTTGATCGATGCATCATGACAACAGATGGTTCAACACCAACTTTTTATGAAAAAGGGGTCATGGATTACTTAATTAAGATTGCGCTTGAAGAGGGAATCGACCCTATTGATGCGTACGCGATGGCAACTTATAATGTAGCCCGTTATTATAATCTCGATCATAAGTTGGGCATGATTGCTCCTGGGCGAATCGCACATTTGAACTTCTTGTCAGAGATCGATGACCCTACACCCACATCGGTATTAGCAAAAGGACAATGGGTAATGCGTGAGGGCAAACAATGTGAAGGTTATGAAACGTTCCCATGGGAAGATTATGGTATTAGCTCGTTGAAGATTGACTGGGATTTAACGGCAGATGAATTGCACTTCTCGATGCCAATGGGAATTGAGATGGTGAATGCGGTCATCTTAAAACCGTATCAAATTCCAATTGAATGCACAGAAAATGAGTTAAGTCATGATCATGATGAAAGTTTCTTTGTCATGCTGGATAAGAATGGGAAGTGGCTTATTGCCACATTGTTAAAAGGATTCGCTAATCGTATTTCGGGCTTTGCTAGTTCATTTTCCAATACAGGAGATATTGTATTAATCGGTAAAAATTTAAACGACATGATTCAAGCATTCAATGCGCTTAAGGAACAAGGTGGGGGGATGACACTTGTTGAGGATGGCGAGTTGATAGGGTCTATTCCGCTTACTCTTTTCGGGCTACTATCATCAAAACCGATGCAAGAGGTGATAGAGGAGGAGAAGACGTTTGTTCAGTTGCTGAGAGAACGTGGATACAAACATGCTGACCCTATTTATAGCTTGTTATTCTTCTCGTCGACACACTTACCGTATATTCGTGTTACCCAGCACGGAATTTATGATGTCCATAAGAAAACGGTACTCTTTCCTTCGATTATGCGTTAAACTAAAAAAGGAAATGATTTTTTTGAGGATGCTTTTAAATAGTAAAAAAGGCGGGACTGAGTTCGATGAAACGACCATTAATAGCGGCTGCAATTGCAACACTCTTATTGTCTGTAGGCTGTAGTGAGAGTGCAGAAGAAGTAAATGATTTAGTCGCTCCAGAAGAAATAGATATAGAAGATCAAGAAGAAGTTGAAGAAACAATCGATACCCCTTCTGCAACCTATCCTTTAACAGGTTTAAATGCGGAAGGAGAAATTGAGAATCGGCCAATTGCTGTGATGATTAACAACCACCCAGCAGCAAGACCCCAAACAGGACTCGTCGATGCGGACGTTGTATATGAGGTGTTGGCTGAAGGGGAAATGACACGCTTTGTTGCCATTTATCAAAGTACTTTGCCTGAAAATGTAGGACCTGTTCGCAGTGCGCGTGAATATCATCTCGATTTAGCACAAGGATATGACGCAGCATTCATCACTCATGGTTGGAGTCCAGGTGCAGAGACTGATCTTCAAGCCGGAAAAATAGACTATTTAAGTGGTTTACAATATGACGGGACGCTCTTTCAACGTTCATCAGACAGAAGAGCCCCGCATAACTCATACATCACATTTGAAAACATCAAAACGGGACTCGAACAGCAAGGGTATGAATGGACAGGCAGCACGAAGCCACTCGCATTTTATCCTCACGAAGACATTCAAGTTGTAGGTAATGGAGCAACAGAAATCGAGATTAATTATTACAACCGGAACTATGTCTCGTTTCGATTTGACGAAGAAAGTGGTTTCTATCACAGATACAATCAAGACTCGCAGACTGTTGATCAAGTAACAGACGAACCACTTGAACTAGCGAATGTGTTCGTTGTCGAGACAGACCATCGTGTAGTCGATGATGTGGGGAGACGAGAGATTGATCTATCATCAGGCGGAAGAGCTCTACTCATGCATAGCGGCTTAGCAAATGAAGTACAATGGAAAAATGAGAATGAACGTATCATCCCAGTCGATAAAAATGGCAACGAGATTCAGTTAAAACCAGGTGCAACTTGGATTAACATTGTCCCATCATCACCAGGAATGGATGAAACTGTCACGTATCAATAAAAGAAGAAGGGTGTGCGGCAATATGCAAATCGACAAGTTGAGAGGGAAAGAAGTGGATCAACTATTTAATGCGATCCTTTCCTTAAAAAATCTTGAAGAGTCTTATGAATTTTTTGATGATCTATGTACAATTAATGAGATTCAATCTTTAGCACAACGCCTTGAAGTGGCTAGAATGCTTCAGAATGGGTTTACGTATCATAAGATCGAAACCGAGACAGGGGCGAGCACAGCGACGATCTCCCGTGTGAAACGATGCCTGAACTATGGCAACGATGGGTACAAAATGACGCTCGAGCGTATTAAAGAAAAAGATACAGTTGAAGAGAAATAAAATAAAAGAGAGAGATATGAGAAATGTAAAGTTCTCATATCTTTTTTTGTGGAAAAATATCCAAAAAGTAAAACCTGAACCAAAAGACGATGAGCCAGTTGAAGCAATTGAGGAGTTGAAAATCGCGTACTTAGAAGACAATGATCCTGATAGAACTTTAGTTTGTAAAGAGCATTTATAATAGAGGTTTTCTGTAATTTAAAAAAACTGTCCTAATCGATCATGAGGATGATCTTCTAGGACAGCTTTTTTTCTTCATTGAGAGTTTGGTTAACGCCACTTACACCTTGGTGAGGTACATAAGACGCTCCCTTTCTCTATTTTAGTGAATAACCCTTATACTCTAAATAGACAAACTGGATCGCTTATGTCTTTCGATTTGTTACTCTCTATTTGTTTTTAAACTCACTCAAAGATCGTTGTAATATCTTGGGACTCGTTTACTGACGGCACAAACAATCTCATAGTTTATCGTTCCTATTAATTCAGCCATTTCATCAATTGGAAATTCAACCGCTTGACCAACTTGAACATCAACGAGATCGGTCGCATCAATCATTGTTTGGTCCATACAAACGCGGCCGATAATGGGAGCTTTTTGATCACCTATTAAGACAAATCCTCGATTAGAAAGGGCGCGAGACAAGCCATCTGCATACCCAATTGGCATGGTCGCTACCACTCGTTCTGATGGTAATGTATGTGTGCGACCGTAACTAATCGATGAGCCTTCTTGTAATGTTCTGAGAGATACGATACTCGAATAAAGACGCATCGCTTGCTTGAGATTGATCGGAAATTCAAGTGCTGGGTCTGGTTTTAACCCATATAAGCTAATACCTATTCGCACCATATCCAGATGCTTATCCCTATGGAAGAGAGCACCTGCACTGTTACAACAATGTTTGATTGGTATATTTATCCCTTCTTTATCTAATGCGTCGATGAATGAGAGGAATCTCTTATATTGTTCATCGGTATAAGTGGAAAGAGGGGCATCTGCCTCCGCAAAGTGAGTGAAGATTCCTTCAAGCACAATGTTTTTATGTTCTGCTAAAGGAGTCACTAGATGAAGGAGTTCTTCTTCGGTCTGAACGCCGACACGGCCCATCCCAGTATCTGTTTTAATGTGTACGTTCACAGAGGAAGAGTTTGTCTCAGCAAGCGTTATTAAATGATCTCGGACATCGGTCGAGAAGACAGTAATTGCAATCTGATGATCGATGGCTTTTTGTAACGCATCTGGTGAAGTGTATCCTAGTACGAGAATGGGAGCATTAATTCCTGCTTCACGAAGTTCAATCGCCTCATCTAAAATCGCCACACCTAAATAAGTCGCTCCGCCTAAAAGGGCCGCTTTGGCTGCTGGAATCGCTCCGTGACCGTAGCCATCTCCTTTGACAACAGCCATAAGTTGGCACGATGGTGTACTTAAAGAAGCTTTAAAAGCAGCGGCGTTTTGTTGTAGCGCATGTAGTGAAATATTTGCATATGTATTCCTGTAACTACTCGTCTTCATCTTTGGAACTCCTTTTGCGTATCGGTAGATTTTAATAGACCCCCTCCGTCAAAACGACGGAGGGGGTAGATGTCTTTCCATATTATAATAGTTTCTTACGCTTGAACAGTTGAAGTTTTTGCTAAAGCATTTTCTACAGTTACAAGTTCATAACCAAGATCACGAGCTACAGCGTTGTAAGTAACATCGCCATTTGCAACATTGACCCCAAGTGCTAGAGCAGGGTTTTCAGCTACAGCTTTTTCTACGCCTTTGTTAGCGATTTGCATAGCGTAAGGAATCGTTACGTTCGTTAAGCCGATTGTTGACGTACGTGAAACAGCTCCAGGCATGTTGGCAACCGCATAGTGTACAACACCGTGTTTTGTGTAAGTTGGGTTGTCATGAGTTGTAATCTTATCAACCGTTTCGATAATACCACCTTGGTCGATTGCAACGTCAACAACAACAGAACCAGGCGACATTGATTTAATCATTTCCTCTGTTACAAGCTTAGGTGCTTTTGCTCCGGGAATTAATACTGCACCGATCACAAGATCAGATTCTCGAACCGCATCAGCGATGTTCATTGGGTTAGACATAAGTGTTTGAATGTCGTTTCCGAACTGATCATCAAGTTGACGAAGACGATCTGCACTTAAGTCCATTAATGTTACATCAGCACCAAGACCAATAGCAATTTTCGCAGCATTTGTTCCAACAACACCGCCACCGATGATTGTTACTTTCCCACGTTTGACACCAGGTACTCCTGATAGAAGAATCCCTTTTCCACCTTTAGATTTCTCAAGGAATTGTGCGCCAATTTGAGAAGCCATACGTCCAGCTACTTCACTCATTGGAGTAAGAAGTGGAAGAGTACGGTTCACTTCTACTGTTTCATATGCAATCGCAATCACACCACTGTCAACAAGTGCTTTAGCAAGTTCTGGCTCAGCAGCTAGGTGTAGGTACGTGAAGAGAATTAACCCTTTACGGAAGTATCCGTACTCAGAGCTAAGTGGTTCTTTTACTTTCATCACCATTTCAGCTTTTGCCCAAACGTCACTCGCTTCAGGAATAATGGTTGCACCTGCTGTGATGTAATCTGTATCTTCAAATCCGCTTCCAATTCCAGCGCCTTGCTCAATCATAATTTGGTGGCCGCTATTAGTTAGGGCTACAACACCAGCTGGAGTAATCGCTACACGGTTTTCATTGTTTTTAATTTCCTTTGGAATACCAATAATCATCTTTGTCGTCCTCCTAATGGAAAGTATGTTATATCATTAGTATAAAGCCATAAAAGGAGGAGCGCATTGTGTGTAAAATCGAAAATGTAAACGTTTTTTTGTTGATTTCAACAAATCGTCTCATTCGTTTGTTAAGAATCACGGATGAGCTTCATATCTAAATAAAGGCCTATCTTTTGAACAGGGTCCTTCAATTGAATATTGGCGATCTCCTGGATTCGTTTAAGCCGATAGTTAAGAGTGTTGACATGACAGTGAAGATGTTTGGCAGCCTCGTTCATATTTCCGTCTCGGTTTAAGATAACTTCCAATGTTTCCAGTAAATTTGTTCGATGTTCAAGGTCATACACTTGAAGTTTTCTGATCGCAGGGTTTGAGGTCACATTTTGAAGTTGATCGGATTTCTTAAGAACATCAATGTAGCGGAAGATACCGAGTTCATGATAATAATGGGCGGTCGCTAACTCTTTTTCAAAAGTTTGCTTCAATTGAATGACCGTATTTGCCTCATCATAACTTCGTTTAATCCAATCATAGTGTTCATATGCATAACCACAACCAGCCCAAACATCAGTAATGCCTAACCGCTCTTTCACTTGAGTGGTAAATGTTTCGATAAAAGCCTTTGTCTCAGCCATATCTTCATGTTGAGCAAGGGGAGAGACGAGAAAGATTAATTGATTTTCATCGAGTGTTTGAATGTGGATGTTCAGTTTCTGTGTTGTTTTAGCGACGTAAATTAACTTCCTATATAAGTCGTCACTCATCCAACTGAAACTAAAAATCAATACAGCAAGTGGTTTCTTTGCGTTGATCCCAATTTTCGTTAATTGCTTAGCGATAAACTGATGATCCTTCGCATCTCCTGTAATCATCTCCCATAGCAACTCTTGATGATTTTTCTCTTTTTTCTTTTTTTGCATATTTAGTTGAAGCAATTGATTTTTTGCTTTGTTTGCAGCTTGCTTTAAATCATTGAGATCCGTTTGAGTCAGCGTTCGGCCAATTTCAAGCACCCAGATGTAACCAAGAACTTCGTTGTTCTTGCGGATGGAGATGGCTACGCGATTACCAAGACCGATTTCATTAATACTTGGAATCACAAGAGGATCGTCACTTTGGTTTAAGGTTGGAATAACGCCTTCTTTCCAAAAACGATTGATAACACGTTCAGGAACACGTCTACCAATGATCGTAGAAATTCTAGCTGGATCTGTACCGTCGTCATGAGAGCTATACGCTAACAGATGGTGGTTCGCATCCTCAATGGTAACAGGGCATTGTAGACGTTCACTAATGGCGTCTACAAATTCTTCTAAAGAGTCAAACGGTCGATTAAAGGAGGGGCGGTTAATGTCGTTCATAAGTTAACTCCTTATCTATAATAGGAAAATAGTAGTCATTCTTTTGTTCAAAAAACCAAATGAAGCGCTTTCAGTTTGTGTGCTCTCACAAAGTCATGCTTGCGCTGTCATGTTAGAATAACATATACAAACTCATTATAGAATATGAGAGAGTTTTCTTTGGGGAGTGAAGCGTATGGACATCTTAGAAATACTAGGAAGAATCAATGGCGTGTTATGGGGACCGCCCAGTCTGCTCTTATTATTTGGGACAGGCCTTTTCTTAACATTCGTCTTAAAAGGTCTTCAATTTCGTCGATTAATTTATGCATTTAAAATTGGATTTGGTAAAGAGGATAGTAAGGATGCTGCAGCTGAAGGTGATGTGAGTCACTTTAAAGCGTTAATGACAGCGCTTGCGGCTACAATCGGAAATGGTAACATCGCAGGGGTTGCTACAGCGATCACCCTAGGTGGACCAGGGGCCATTTTTTGGATGTGGATTGTTGGTCTACTAGGTATGGCAACAAAGTATGGAGAAGCTTTACTTGCAGTGAAATATCGCGTCAAGAATGATCGAGGCGAGTACTCGAGTGGTCCGATGTATTACATCGAGCGAGGGCTCGGTCGGAAATTTAAGTGGTTAGCCATTGCCTTTGCCTTCTTTGGTGCGTTTGCTGCACTAGGTATAGGAAACAGTGTTCAATCCAATACAATTGCTGATGTAACAAGCAATAGTTTCGGTATGGCGAACTGGGTTACGGGTTTAATTTTAATTGTTCTCGTTAGTGTGATCATTTTTGGTGGAATTCAACGGATTAGTACCGTAGCGAGTATCTTTGTTCCAATCATGGCCTTCTTATATATGGGTGGAGCAACAATCATTCTTATCTTAAATTATGATATGATCATTCCGGCTTTTGAACTAATTTTCTATTATGCCTTTAATCCTGTAGCTGCGGCTGGTGGCTTCCTTGGGGTAGTCGTGTCAGAAGCCATTCGTAACGGGGTTGCTCGTGGTATCTTCTCCAATGAAGCTGGTCTGGGTACGGCGGCTTTAATTGCTGGTAATGCACGTGCAGATCACCCTGTAAAACAAGCGTTGGTTGCTATGACAGGTACATTCATCGTAACGATTATTGTCTGTACGATGACTGGGCTAACATTGTTAATCACAGGGTTCTGGGACCCATCTGGTGGATTGCTCTCGGGCGTGACACATGATGCAACACTTGAGGGTGGAGCGTTAACAAGTGCAGCCTTCGGTTCTGTCCTTGGAGCTGTCGGCGAATACATCGTTGCGTTTTCTGTTATCTTCTTCGGCTTTTCAACGATTGTTGGTTGGTATGTATACGGAGAAAAGTGTTTTGAATATTTAGCTGGTTCTAAAGGGATTGCAGGATATCGTATGGTCTACATCGCAGCGTGTGGTGTCGGAACCGTGGCGAACCTTGCAACGGTTTGGGCGTTTGCTGATATGGCCAATGCTTTAATGATGATTCCTAACTTAATTGCTCTCCTTCTACTGTGGAAGGTAATAGTCGCTGAAACAAATGATTACTTTAATAATTTTTATGAAGCAGCTCACAAACAAACAGGAAAGAGCTTAAATCAATAATTCAAAGAGGGTACCGTCTTATAAGATGGTACCCTTTTTCTATAGACAAAAAGTTTTTATTACAACGTTATCATTATATATACTGATAATAATGAAGGTGTTGAAAATGAAGCAGCAAAAAGCGGATTTACTCTTGCACCCTATTCGAATGAGAGTCATTCAAGCTTTAGCGACCCATCCATATCAAACGGGTAGAACGCTCGCTACCATCCTTATTCCGAAATCGAAGAAGGAGTGATAAAATAGAGACAAAGCGTGTTTTAATTGAAAATGAAGAAACCTCAATAAGTGGAACGATCGATTACCCGAACAACACAACAGAACTGTTCCCTGCCGTGTTAATTTTATCTGGGTCAGGGCCACTTAATCGAGATGGCAACGGGAAAGGAAAGAAGAAATTTGAACTGTATGACTCATTATCTGAAGCATTTGTAGAATGTGGATATGCGACTCTTCGTTATGATAAGCGTGGAGTAGGTGAGACCACAGGAGATTATCATGAAGCTGGGATGTGGGATTTAATCTCAGACGCCAGAGCGAGTATTAGACGTAGAAAACTTTGTAAGCGGACCAGTCGAGGCGACAGTCATTCCAAACATGAACCACATGTTACGAATTCAGCATGAGGATTATTCGATTCTTAAACTGAGAAAAGTATATAAACATGTGAGTAAAGAGCCTCTTGCGCCAGCATTAAAACAGATATTGAAAGAGTGGTTAAAAAAATATGTATAGAGCATGGAAAGCATCACTCATTGGACTAACGATCTTTTTTCAAATTTTAACAGTTATTTTTGCTATGACGGGAAACGGGCTCGTGCTCTATAGTTTTGGCGCGAATATTTTAAGTGCGATAGCCGTTATTATCGTATTTATAATCGAGAGAAAAAAGGAAAAAAAGGAGGAAATTGATTATGAAAATAGTAACTACTGATACAATTGCAGGAACAGACATTCTAGAAGTAATTGGTTACGTTAAAGGCGGAACGATTCAAAGTAAGCATATCGGACGGGACATCACAGCAGGTCTAAAAGGCATTGTCGGTGGAGAGATTAAAGGGTATAACGAAATGATGGAGGAAGCGAGAAAGCTTGCGATTCACCGTATGGTTGAAGATGCGAAAGAACAAGGTGCGAATGCGGTTGTGGGAATGCGACTGCAAACATCTACTGTAATGGGAAATGCAGCGGAAATTATTGCATATGGAACAGCTATTAAAATAAAAGAATTATAGATATGGTGGAGGACTAATGGTTAAGCAATCAATGTATCGACTTTTTATCGAGTTATCGAATCACAAAGTAAATTCTTATTTACTAAGAAAATTTGCAACGTCAAAAGCTAGCAGACGATTAAACAAATCGTTTGCTAAAACGTTTAAATTAAATGAGAAAGAAATGTTAGAGCCGCTTGAATCTTATGAGAGTTTGCATAAATTGTTCATCCGTCAATTGAATCCACTTGATAGGCCAATTAATGAAAATGAAGGAATCGTTGTTAGCCCAGTCGATGGAATTTTAGCCGAGCAGCACGTACTCTCACCAGGAGTTACATTTCATGTGAAAGGCCAAGACTATACGATTGAAGAAATGCTTGGCTCAAAAGAAGCTGCTCAGAAATATGAGGGAGGGACCCTTATGGTTCTATACCTCAGTCCAAGTCATTATCACCGTATCCATAGCCCTGTTGATGCAGAGGTTATGAAACAGTGGGTATTAGGTGGACGTTCATACCCGGTGAATAACTACGGGCTTCGATACGGGAGACGACCACTGTCAAGAAATTACCGAGTCATTACCGAGCTAGATGTAGACGGACGTAGTCTAGCTGTTGTAAAAGTCGGAGCGATGAATGTGAATACAATTGAACTGACTCATGCCAACCCAACGATTAAACGCGGAGAAGAAATGGGATATTTCTCTTTTGGTTCAACCGTCGTTCTAATTGCACAAAAAGGACTGATGGAGTTGGCAACATGTGATACACCAAGTGATGTGAAAGTAGGACAGAAGTTAACAAATAAGCTAATATAAAGTAAAAAAATCGTTGCCTTGTGGCAGCGTTTTTTTATACGGTTTGTGAGTGAGATCTTAGGTTTAAGGGATTAAGCATAAAAAAGAGAATAAATAAAGTCTTGCATCTATTTGTTTTTCTCTTTATCATATCAATATATCGTATTTCACATATGACAAATAACTATATATTGATTTTGCGAAATGATTGGTGCTGCGAGTCAGCTTAATAGGGAATCTGGTGAAAAACCAGAACTGTCCCCGCAACTGTAAGTGTGGATGAAATGAGACAACCACTGTATAAGAGTGCTGAATAGGCGCTTATATGGGAAGGCTCAGAGTAAAGGGAAGCACAAGTCAGGAGACCTGCCATTATTTCTCAGTCAGCTATCTTCGGGGGGTGAGAAGTGAGACGGCAGTGCCATTGTGCGCTTGTTTGTGTTGAACAAATGTGGCCACAATTAGGTGATAAGACAAGTATGCCGTTTTACGCTCTATCTCTCATGTTTGAGAGGTAGGGCGTTTTTTGTGTTGACTTCATAGAAAAGGATGGGGAAGAGATGAAACAAGCTGTGGAAAGTGATTATTTCTTAAGGCGTAGATTTCCAAAACTTGCAACAGAGGCATGGTTAAAGTCGACTCAAGATCTTTCATGGGAGAAGCGAGCGCTAAAGGCATTAGAAGAGTTGACGATAGAAGAGCCTAATTGGACGTATGTTGCATCAGCATGCTACATCAAAGCAATAAAAATACAACTGGCCGAACAAAGAGGAGTTCCAGTAGATCGCGTATATTTGAATTTTCCGGTGTATTTTTCCAAGGAACTCGAGAACGGGATGTATGACTCTCGGTTAATTAGTTATTCAAAGCGTGAGCTAGACAACTTGGGGCAATTGATTCAAACCGATCGAGATCTAAAGTTTACCTACATTGGCATAAAGACATTAGCCGACCGTTATTTGGCTAGACGTTTTGACGGTCAAGTGATGGAACTACCACAGGAGAGGTGGCTTGTGATTGCAATGACCTTAATGGTTAACGAGCCGACTGAAGTTAGACTAGCTTTAGTCAAAGAGGCATATTGGGCATTATCAAATCTCTATATGACAGTGGCGACTCCGACGCTTGCTAATGCAGGTAAAGCCGGAGGGCAATTTTCAAGCTGTTTTATTGATACAGTGGCGGATGATTTACGGTCGATTTTTGATAGTTGTACGGATGCAGCGACGGTCAGTAAAAACGGTGGTGGACTAGGTATGTACCTTGGCAAGATCCGAGCTAAAGGGTCATCGATTCGCGGATTTGAAAATGTCTCATCAGGCGTGATCCCTTGGATGAAGCAATTAAACAATGTCGCAGTCAGTGTTGATCAACTCGGTCAACGTCAAGGCGCGATTGCCGTGTATCTAGATGTTTGGCATAAAGATATTTTAGTGTTCCTTGATGCAAAATTAAATAATGGGGACGAGCGTCAGCGAACACATGATTTATTTACAGGCATATGCATTCCTGATTTGTTTATGGAAGCTGTAGAACGTCGTGCGAGCTGGTTCTTATTTGATCCCCATGAAGTCCGTCTCAAAATGGGCTACTCGCTTGAAGATTTCTATGATGAAACAAAAGGAGTAGGAGAGTTTTGTACAAAATATGCAGAGTGTGTCGCAAACACCGAGCTCTCCCGTATTGAACTTCCAGCGATTGAGATTATGAAGCGTATTATGTTATCACAACTAGAAACAGGTAGTCCCTTTATGTTTTATCGTGACACGGTTAATCGTCTCAACCCTAATAAACATAGAGGGATGATTTACGGGTCTAATCTTTGTACAGAAATTATGCAAAATATGAGTCCGACGACGGTCATCGATGAACGTTGTGAAGACGATATGATCTTAACTAAAAAGAAGCCAGGAGATTATGTTGTATGTAACTTAAGCTCTCTCTCGCTTGCGGCTGTATTGGCCGATGATGTCGTTGAACGAGTGGTCGACATTCAAGTGCGAATGCTTGATAACGTTATCGACTTAAATTCAATTGGAGTCAAACAAGCAGAGATGACAAACAAGTCCT
This sequence comes from Bacillus sp. FJAT-45037, assembly GCF_002797325.1. Classification (GTDB taxonomy): domain Bacteria; phylum Bacillota; class Bacilli; order Bacillales; family Bacillaceae_D; genus Alkalihalophilus. The sequence goes on from NZ_KZ454938.1 coordinate 92,725, forward strand.
ATCGCGCGATCGGCCTTGGAACATATGGGTGGCATCATCACTTAGCGACAAAGGGCATCAGTTGGGAAAGTGAAGATGCAATCGAGGAAGTAAATCGAGTGTATGAAGGAATTAATAAAGCTGCAATAAAAGCAAGCGCAAAGCTAGCAAAGGAAAAAGGTGTTTACCCTCACTATGAAGGCTCTGATTGGCATAATGAAGTTTTCTTTACGCAGCGTGGATATAACGGTGCTGATTGGGCCGAGGTACGTGAGCTAGTGAAGGAATATGGAATGAGGAATGGATACGTGATGGCGGTTGCTCCAAATGCCACGACTTCATTGATAGGCGGATCAACCGCATCGATTGATCCGATCTTTTCTAAGTATTATGTTGAAGAAAAGAAAAACTACCGCATTCCAGTTGTGGCACCTGATTTAGATGCTTCAACGACTTGGTATTACAAATCAGCACATGCGATTAATCAAAAATGGAGTATCCGTCAAAATGCAGCACGGCAAAGACATGTCGACCAAGGTATCTCATTTAATTTGTATGTACCAAGCAATGTGAAAGCAAAAGAGTTACTTGAGCTCCATCTGCTCGCATGGAAAGAAGGATTGAAAACGACGTACTATGTTCGCTCAACATCGACTTCAGTAGATGATTGTGAGAGCTGTTCTAGTTAATAGGTGGTTCTATAAAAAGGGGGATAAGAAAATGACTTTGCAAACAAGAAAACTCTATGACCCAACAGCACCAAATGCTTCTACAGCGATTGTAAATGGACAAAGCTCCAATGTCTTAAATTGGGATGATGTTCGATTTAGTTGGGCCTATCCACTCTATAAAAATATGCTCGCAAACTTTTGGACACCGTTTGAGATTAATATGACACACGACACGAAGCAATTTACTCGTTTAACAGAATCGGAACAGGAAGCATTTAAAAAGATTATCGGTTTACTCGCCTTTTTAGATAGTGTTCAAACGGATTATTCATTGAAAGTAGCTAATTACTTAACCGATTCGAGCCTTGTTGCTTTAATGAGTGTGCTCTCTTTCCAAGAGGTCGTCCATAATCAAAGCTACTCCTACGTACTCTCAAGCCTGGTACCAAAAGCAACACAGGACGAAATTTTCGATTATTGGAAATCAGACCCTGTATTAAAAGAACGAAATGAATTTATCGTGGCTGGATACGAGCAATTTGCTAGCGATCCCACTCCTGAAACATTAGCGAAATCAATTGTGTACGATGTCATTTTAGAAGGAATTAATTTTTATTCTGGCTTTGCGTTCTTTTATAATTTAGCTCGTCATCAGAAAATGGTCTCGACTTCAACGATGATCAATTATATCAATCGCGATGAACAACTACATGTCTATTTGTTCACGAATATTTTCAAAGAATTACTGATTGATAACCCAGAGCTCCAAAGTGAAGAGATGGAAGGATTCGTTCGCGATTCTCTGGTTAGGGCGATTGAATTTGAATTAAAATGGTTTAATTATATTATTGGAGAGCAGATTGAGGGAGTCACGTCTGAAGAAATGGAATCTTACCTGAAATTTATCGCGAATAAACGAGCAAAACAGTTAGGCTACGATCATATTTATCCAGAGCATCGCACCAATTGCTTGAAATGGATTAGAGCTTACGAGGATATTAATGCAGCAAAAAGTGATTTCTTTGAACAAAAGTCACGCCAATATGCCAAGGTGTCGAGTGATAACGGGTTTGATGAACTTTAAAAAGGAGAAAGTGAATGTAACGGCTGATCGCATCCTCGTCGAAACGCTGTTACAAACGGGACGGTTTCATGAAGGACTTGAGCAGTTTCGTCTTCCTGATGAGCAACAAAAAGCGATGCTTCATGCATTTCGGACATTAGATGTTGACTTTTCGATTGCCTATGTAGGGGAAATCATTGTAGGGTACACCTTAATCTTGCCACCAGAACCAGACGAACGTTGGGTAAAGATGCTTCAGATTCGTGTGTTAGGGGCAATTGAAGTCATCCCTACTCTTAGGAATAAAGGTGTCGCAAGTCAATTGCTTAAGACCGTCTTACAAACCAAGTCATATGAGAAAGAGATTATTATCTCCCTTGAGTATCGCTGGCATTGGGACCTTGAGTCTGTTGATGGAGATAGCGGGCTCTACAAAGAACTTCTTCAGAAGCTACTTTATAAAGGTGGCTTTGAAGAAATATTAACCAATGATCCTGATATCGCTTCTTATCCAGAGAATTTCATGATGGCACGAATAGGGCGAGAGATCGAAAGTGAGGATCTCGTTCGATTTTTTGAGCTTGCAGGAACCAAAAACAAAAGCCAGGTATAGTGAAAGAACCTAATCTTCTAATAGATAAATGAAAAGCTTCCTTATACTTAGTTATTGCTAAGTGTGAGGAAGCTTATTTTATGTCTATTTTGGCTCTAGGAGAGTGTGCAGTCAATAAGACAAAATTGTCATAAAATCGGTCTAATATTTTAAGAATATGGTGAACAGTGAGAGCTTGGACTATTTTATGACTTTTAAACCAATAATGAAGACATCCCAAGCCGAATGTCGGGCGACAAGCAACGTGTTCTTTGATATAATGACGTTCAGAATCATATGAACAGAGTTTGAACCCGCTCCGTTTTTTTAAGGAGTTAGGGCAAAATAGGAGTTGAACCTTCTTGCTTGAATATACGGAATGGAAGCATGTTTTTAAATTAGATCCAAACAAAGAGATAAGTGATGAGGATTTAGAAGCCATTTGTGAATCAGGAACAGATGGCTTAATTATTGGTGGTACAGATGGAGTCACCCTAGATAACACGTTGCAGTTACTAGCGCGTGTCAGACGATTCTCGGTTTCTGCAGCACTTGAAGTGTCGAATTTAGAGTCAATCACACCAGGCTTCGATTATTATTTCATTCCCTCGGTGATGAATAGCAGCAAGGTCGAGTGGATTTCAGGATTGCATCATCAAGCAATCAAAGAATACGGTGCGATTATGAACTGGGATGAAATTATTATGGAGGGGTACTGTATTTTAAACCCCAAAGCCAAAGCGGCAATTGTAACAGAAGCGCAAACGGAATTAGATAACGAGGATGTTGTGGCGTATGCGCGAATGGCTGAGCGTTTGTATCACTTCCCAATTTTTTATTTAGAGTATAGTGGCATGTATGGAAAGGCTGATCTCGTTCGACAAGTGAAACAAGTATTAAAAGAGACGAAGCTTGTTTATGGCGGCGGAATCAAAACAGCTGAACAAGCCAAAGAGATGGCCCAATTTGCGGATATGGTGGTCATTGGCAACATCATCTATGATGATCTGCAAGCTGCACTTAAAACGGTCAAGGCAGTGAAAGGATAACAAAAATCAATTGCAAGATTTATGGTGTAAAGGTAGACTAAATATAAGAACATTCGTTTGGTGGTGAAGGCATGCAAGAGAAGATTATTGAAAAAATGCTAGCAGGTTTGAATCCTGAGCAAAGGCAGGCAACAACACATACAGAAGGTCCGTTATTATTAATGGCTGGTGCAGGAAGTGGAAAGACGAGAGTCCTAACTCATCGCATCGCCTATTTATTACGTGAAAAAGCGATTGCGCCGTGGAATGTACTGGCAATTACATTTACGAACAAAGCATCACGGGAGATGAAAGAACGTGTGGCAAAGCTTGTCGGTCCAGTTGCAGAAGATATATGGATCTCAACGTTTCACTCGATGTGCGTTCGTATTTTACGCCGCGACATTGATCGCATTGGCTACAACCGTAACTTTACGATTCTAGATTCTACAGATCAGTTATCGGTTATTAAGCAATTATTAAAAAATAAGAACATTGATCCGAAGAAATTTGAGCCACGAAGCCTTTTAGGTACGATTAGTGGTTGGAAGAATGAATTGAAAAAGCCAGGTGAATGTATGGGACAAGCAACAGGGCCCTATGATCAGACAGCTGCTGAGATCTATGTAGACTATCAGAAACAACTGAAAAAAAATCACGCGCTCGATTTTGATGACTTAATTATGAAGACAATCGAGTTGTTTAAGCTTGTCCCGGAAGTATTAGAATTCTACCAACGTAAATTCCAATACATTTTAGTTGATGAGTATCAAGATACGAATAAAGCACAATACATGCTTGTCCGTATGTTAAGTGATAAATATGAAAATATTTGTGTTGTAGGGGATTCGGATCAGTCCATTTATCGTTGGAGAGGTGCTGACATTGCCAATATCCTTTCCTTTGAAGAAGACTATCCAAAGGCAACTGTAATCCTTCTTGAACAAAACTATCGTTCAACGAAAACGATCTTAGATGCTGCGAATAAGGTCATCGAAAATAACATGAATCGAAAACCGAAAAATCTTTGGACGGAAAACGATGCAGGACCGAAGATTGGCTACTTTGGAGCGGATACAGAACACTCAGAAGCTCAATTTGTTGTCGAGAAAATCCGTGAAGCTATTCGTAGTGGAGAGCAGACATATTCAGATACGGCAATCCTTTATCGCACCAATGCACAGTCTCGAGTGATTGAGGAATTCTTTGTGAAGTCGAACATTGAGTACAACATCGTCGGTGGTACGAAGTTCTACGATCGTAAAGAGATTAAAGACGTTTTAGCTTATTTGCGTTTAATTTCCAACCCAGATGATGATATTAGCTTACAACGGATCGTTAATGTGCCAAAGCGTGGAATCGGTGCGACAACCGTTGATAAAATCGGTGCCTACGCAGTGAACCAAGGAGTTTCTCTATTCTCAGCTTTGCAAGAAATCGAGCAGATTGGTGTGACAGCACGTGCCGTTGGGAAGTTGGTTGAATTTAGAGATCAACTAGCTCATTGGATTCAAATGCAGGAATATTTATCGGTCACAGAGCTTGTGGAAGAATTACTAGATCGGACAGGCTACCGTGACATGCTTCGTAACGATCAGTCCATTGAAGCACAGAGTCGTCTAGAGAATATCGATGAGTTTATTACGGTAACGAATGAATTCGAGAAATCGAATGACGATAAATCACTCGTTTCCTTCTTAACCGATCTAGCCCTTGTTGCTGATATTGATAAGTTAGAAGATGAAGATGACGGAAAGCCTAAAGATGCTGTGACTTTAATGACCTTACACTCTGCCAAGGGTTTAGAGTTTCCACTTGTATTCCTGATTGGTATGGAAGAAGGGATTTTCCCACACAGTCGCTCGTTATTTGAGGAAGAAGAAATGGAAGAGGAACGCCGTCTTGCTTATGTCGGTATTACCAGAGCAGAGAAGCAGCTCTACTTAACGAATGCGAGAATGCGTACCCTTTACGGTAAAACAAATATGAACCCTCCGTCGCGCTTTATCTCGGAAATTCCTGAAGAATGTATTGACCAGATGAATGAAGAGAAAGAGACCCCAGCTTGGATGAAGACGTCCCGTTCAGCGAGTCCGAGTGCTAGACCGACTTCAAAAGTGAGAAGTTCAGGTATGACCACAACTGGCGGCGATCAGTTTGCTTGGTCAGTTGGCGATAAAGCAGGTCATAAAAAGTGGGGCGTCGGTACGGTTGTAAGTATTAAGGGAGAAGGCGAGTCGGTAGAACTTGATATCGCATTCCCGCAACCAACAGGTATAAAGCGTCTATTTGCAAAGTTTGCACCGATTACGAAGCAGTAAGAAAGGAAGAAGAGTATGGAGCGACAAGAGGCCGAACAACGCGTTCAAACCTTACGTGAGCAATTAGAGGAATATGGTTATCATTACTATGTACTCGATCAACCGCTTGTCTCAGATGCCGAGTATGATCAATTGCTGAAAGAACTTGTGGCACTTGAAACCGATTATCCAGAACTAATCAGTGACGACTCGCCGTCCGTTCGCGTCGGTGGGGAGCCACTGCCTTTCTTTGAAAAGGTTGAACATAAAACACCGATGCTTAGTCTCGGTAATGCGTTTAACGAGCAGGATTTGCGCGATTTTGACCGTCGCGTGCGTGAGCGTGTGGGTGAGGAGTTGACGTATAGCTGTGAATTAAAAATTGACGGCTTGGCTGTTTCCTTAACCTATGAAAATGGAAAGTTCATTCGTGGCGCGACGAGAGGCGACGGGTCTGTTGGCGAAGATATTACGAATAACTTGAAAACGATCCAAGCGATTCCACTGCGATTAAAAGAGAAAGTAAACCTTGAAGTCCGTGGGGAAGCTTATATGCCGAAGAAGTCTTTTGAAAGCTTAAATGCAGCAAAAGAAGAGGGAGGGGAAGAGAAGTTTGCCAACCCTCGTAACGCAGCAGCGGGGTCCCTACGTCAATTAGACCCAAAGATTGCATCTAAGCGCAATCTATCCATTTTTATCTATGCGGTCGGTAACGCAGAAGGACAAGATCTTGCGTCACATCATGAAGGCTTATCTTTTCTTGACCACCTCGGATTTAAAGTGAATAAAGAGAGCCAACATTGTTTTTCAATTGAAGAAGTCATTGCCTATACAGAAAAGTGGACGACACGTCGAGCCGATCTTTCTTATGATATTGATGGGATTGTTATTAAAGTTGACTCTATCCCTCAGCAACGTGAGCTTGGATTCACGGCGAAAAGTCCACGTTGGGCGACTGCATTTAAGTTTCCTGCTGAGGAAGTAGTTACGACGCTTCGCGACATTGAGTTGAGTGTCGGACGTACAGGCGTTGTAACACCAACAGCAATCCTTGATCCGGTAGTTGTCGCAGGCACAACCGTTAAACGCGCGTCCCTTCATAATGAAGACCTCATTCGTGAAAAAGACGTCAAGCTAGGTGATACGGTCATCATCAAAAAAGCGGGCGATATTATCCCTGAGGTGGTTAATGTTTTAACGGAAAACCGAGATGGGTCTGAACGTGAGTTTAGTATGCCAACTCACTGTCCGGAATGCGAAAGTGAATTGGTTCGTTTAGAAGGAGAAGTAGCTCTTCGTTGCATTAATCCAGAATGTCCCGCTCAAATTCGTGAGGGGTTGATTCACTTTGTCTCAAGACAAGCGATGAATATCGATGGACTTGGCGAAAAAGTAATTGCTCAATTATTTGACCATAAACTCATTCACACAGTGGCTGACCTCTATCAATTAGAGCGAGAAGAATTATTAAAGCTTGAACGAATGGGAGAAAAGTCGGTTGATAATCTTCTTCAAGCGATTGAGAAGTCGAAAGAAAACTCTCTTGAAAAACTTATATTCGGTTTAGGTATTCGGTTTGTTGGAGCAAAGGCAGCTAAGACATTGGCAATCCATTTTGACACGATGGACCAACTGATTGAAGCAAGTGAAGAAGAATTGATTGCTGTTAATGAAATTGGTGAGAAGATGGCAGCTTCTGTTGTTCGCTTTTTTGAAGCAGACAAAGTGCGCGCGCTTATTGAACGCTTAAAGTCTAACAATGTGAATACAACGTATAAAGGCCCGAAGCCGGTAACAAATGCTGATGAGGTCGATAGTATCTTTGCAAATAAAACGGTTGTCCTAACAGGGAAGCTTCATGAACTTACACGCGATGAAGCGAAAGAAAAGATTGAACTATTAGGTGGAAAAGTAACGGGAAGTGTCAGTAAAAAGACAGATCTAGTCATTGCTGGTGACGATGCAGGCTCAAAGAAAAAGAAGGCCGAGGAACTAGGGGTTGAGATTTGGGATGAAAAAGCATTAATCAAAGAGCTTAACTAGCTCTTTTTATGTGGAGGGGAGGAAATTCATGAACGTAAATCGATGGGGGATTGTTACGGCTGTTAGTCTTTTGTTTTTAACAGGCTGCTTTCCGATGTTTCAACAACCAGAGGAAGAAGAAACCGTAGTTGAAGAACCACAACAAGAGGAGCAGAATGTCGATATTGTTCCACAAGTTTCAACACCAGAAAATTATTATCAAAGTGTGCTCTATGACGGCGCGTATTTGCACGGTAACTCAAGAGGATTTGGAAATGCGGTCGTCTATAATAGATTAGATTTGGATCAGCTAGAAATGGGTTTAACGCAAATTGCGAAAGAAACATTTGATCCAGAAAACTATTTTTTCCGTGAAGGTCAGTTTATCTCAAGAAGTGAAATTAATGAATGGTTAATGCGATATGATGAAGAATCGAACCGGTTTGGAATTAACCCAGCTCTAGGTGAGGGTGAGACGATGCGCGAGCGAGAAGATAGCCAGCCTCGTTATTTATCGCATATTTTAGAACATAACTATTTAGTTCAGAACGAAAACGGTAACTATGAACTTGGGGGCATTGTCATTGGGTTATCAATGAATAGTGTGTATAATTTCCGAGTCGAAGACGATCAAGGGCGCTATACCTTCTATGAAACAAACATTAGTCAAGAAGTGATGGAACGTCAAGGGCAAGAGATGGCTGCTGAAATTGTTGAGCGGTTGCGTGTAACTACACGAGAGGATGGAGTATTTAACCAAATTCCAATCACCGTTGCGTTGTTTAGAGAACAACCACAGCAATCAACGATTCCTGGAAACTTTATTATGAAGTCAACAGCACCACCGGGCGAGGGATTAGAACGCTGGCAACGATTAAATGAAAGATACTATCTATTCCCATCAAGCGCGGCAAACGAAGATGTTAATAATGATGCGGCTCAATTTCAGCAAGTGAAAGATGACTTACAAAGCTTCTTCGATACATTTGTAGGCGTAGTGGGAAGAGGGTATTATGTCGATAATCAATTACAAGAAATGACAATTGAAGTCCCACTTCGCTACCAAGGGAAAGCAGAGATTGTTGCCTTAACACAATATGCAGCGGATGTGATCCAACAACGTATGACCAATCAAAATGTAAAAGTTAATCTGTATGTGACGTCGGTTGCAGGAAAACATGAAAGTTTGGTAGTCAAAAATCCAGGTGAAGAACCATTTATTCATGTCTTTGAATAGAGCTCCTTTCGAGGGGCTTTTTCTATGATTAATCACTATATTATAAAATATATGGTTAAGGGATAACACATTGGAAGCGCTTATTGTAAATAAAGTGTGACCAAAATAGGGTAAGTGTTAAAAAAGTGTTTATTATTGATTAAGATCGTGATATATTTAGGACGTTTGATGGAGGTTGTACAGAGAGATAAGAAGTCAGATGTCTAACCAACATCAAGCCTGCAAGATAACGCTTACAAAATAGATGATGGATTGTTTGATTAGGGAAGGTCGTCTCATGAATAAGGCTACCTAATGAAATGACCGATAATTTTTGGTGTTCTCTTGTAACAATCATAAGGGGGAAAAGAAAAATGAAGAAATGGTTACGTACATTATCAATGACTGTTGTTGCTGCAGTCGCTTTAGCTGCTTGTGGAACGGGTGACGATGCCGCAGAAACACCTGCAGGTGAAGAAGGGTCAACAGAAGACGCTGTTGAAGCTAGTGAATTTAAAGTCGCAATGGTAACAGATGTTGGCGGAATTGATGATAAATCATTTAATCAATCAGCTTGGGAAGGGTTATCTGAATTCGGGCAAGAAGCAGGACTAGAAGAGGGAACTGGATATCGTTACCTTCAATCTGCTTCAATGGATGACTTTGAACCAAATCTTCGTAGCTTAGTTCGTGAAGATGCTGATCTAGTATGGGGAATCGGATTTTTAATGGAAGAAGCGATTCGCACAATTGCTGAACAAGTAGAAGACACTCAACTTGCGATCGTAGATACAGTTGTATTAGATGCAGATGAGAACACATATAGCAACATTGCAAACGTTACCTTTAAAGAGCACGAAGGTTCTTTCCTAGTTGGTGTGGCAGCTGGTCTTCACACTGAAGGAAATAAAGTTGGTTTCATTGGTGGGGTAGAGAGTGGCTTAATTAAGAAGTTTGAAAATGGTTTTAAAGCTGGAGTAAAAGCAGTTAATCCAGACGCTGAAATTCTAGTTCAATACGCAGAGAGCTTTAACGATGCATCTCGTGGTTCTCAAATTGCTAACACAATGTATAGCCAAGGCGCAGACATTATCTATCATGCTGCTGGTGGTACTGGAAACGGGTTATTCACAGAAGCTATTAACCGTGCAATGAACGGTGAAAACATATGGGCAATCGGTGTAGACCGTGACCAATTTGAAGAAGGTGAGTATGGTGATGAAGGTCAATCTGTTACGCTTACTTCAATGATTAAACGTGTAGACACTGCTGTACAAATTGTTTCTGAGCAAACAATGAACGGCGACTTCCCAGGTGGCGAAATTCTTGAATATGGTCTTGAAGAAGATGCTGTCGGAATTGCCCCTTCGACGGATAACTTATCTGAAGAAGCATTAGATGCAGTAGAAGAGCACCAAGCTTTAATTCAATCAGGTGACATTGTCGTACCTCAAACAGATGAAGAGTACGAAGAGTACCTAAATAGCTTAGAATAAGCAATAAAATTATACGCAAGCAAAGGCTAGTATCGCACTAGCCTTTGTTTTACCTTAAAAAGGTATTTGGTATGAAATGTCAGTCCTTTAATGGTAAAGGGACAATGACGGATTGCTGTTTGCACAATCCATCATTGCCTCTTTTTTTGACTCAACAGGTTAATCGACCTGTCACGCTACAGCTCTTCTCTTAAATACGTAAGGAGTGAATCCGATGAGTTATGTTATTGAAATGAATAACATCCGCAAAGAATTTCCTGGCATTGTCGCTAATGATAATATTACACTCCAGCTTAAAAAAGGTGAGATTCATGCCTTACTTGGTGAAAATGGAGCTGGAAAATCAACGTTAATGAATGTTTTATTTGGCTTGTATCAACCAGAACGTGGGGAGATTCGAGTTCGTGGTGAGGGTGTGAAGATCACCGACCCTAACGTAGCTAACAAACTCGGGATTGGTATGGTTCATCAACATTTTATGCTTGTTGACAAATTTACGGTAACAGAAAACATCATTATGGGAAATGAGCCAAAGAGATTTGGAATGGTAAATAAAAAGAAGGCAGCCAAAGAGGTCGAAGAAATTTCAGAACGTTATGGTCTAGCAGTCGATCCACATGCGAAGATTGAGAATATTTCAGTTGGAATGCAACAACGTGTTGAGATTTTGAAAACGCTCTATCGTGGTGCCGATATTCTTATTTTTGATGAGCCGACAGCCGTACTTACTCCGCAAGAAATCCAAGAATTAATTGGAATTATGAAAGCCCTAGTAGCTGAAGGGAAATCCATTATTCTAATCACTCATAAGCTGAAAGAAATTCTATCGGTTTGTGATCGTTGTACGGTCATTCGTCGCGGAAAAGGTATTGGAACCGTTGAAGTAAGTGAAACGGACCAAGACAAATTAGCAGCAATGATGGTTGGTCGCGAAGTAAACTTTAAAGTTGATAAGACACCTGCTACACCAGCGGAGACGGTACTTTCTGTAGCTGATTTAACAGTTAAAAACTCACGGGGTGTTGATGCAGTCAAGTCTCTTAATCTCGATATTAAAGCGGGAGAAATATTAGGTCTTGCCGGCGTAGATGGAAATGGACAATCTGAATTTATTGAAGCGATTACTGGTCTTCGTAAAGTCGATCAAGGCTCAATCAAGTTAAACGGAAAAGAATTAGCAGGCTTGAAGCCTCGTAAAGTGACCGAATCAGGTATCGGACATATTCCTGAAGATCGTCATAAGCATGGTTTGGTTCTTGATTTTGCTATTGGTGAGAATATCGTTTTGCAGACGTACTACCAGCAACCGTATTCAAAAAATATGGTCTTAAATCATACAGAGATTTATAAAAAGGCGAATGAGTTAATCAAAGATTTTGATGTGCGTACTCCATCAGAATTCACACCAGCACGTGCTTTATCAGGAGGAAATCAACAAAAAGCGATTATCGCAAGAGAAGTAGACCGCTCACCGGATTTCCTAATCGCGGCACAACCGACTCGTGGTTTGGATGTTGGAGCGATCGAATCGATCCACAAGCGTCTGATATTAGAACGAGATAAAGGACGAGCAGTGTTGTTGATGTCGCTTGAATTAGATGAAATTTTAAATGTAAGTGACCGAATTGCCGTGATGTATGAGGGGCAAATTGTAGCTATTGTTGATGCCGATCAAACAAATGAGAAAGAACTTGGGCTCCTAATGGCAGGCGGAAAGAAAGAGAAGGCAGGTGAAGCGAAGTGATAGCAAAATGGCTTCCTAAAGGTCGATTATTGTCTTGGTCTATTCCTTTGATTGCTGTATTTTTAGGGGTTTTTATTGGGGCAATTATTATGCTTATCAGTGGATACAATCCGATTACAGGATACACTGCATTAATTAAAGGAATCTTTAGTGACTCCTACTACCTTGGAGAAACGATTCGAATGATGACACCGCTTATATTAGCAGGTCTCGCAGTTGCTTTTGCGTTTCGAACAGGTTTATTTAACATTGGTGTAGAAGGACAATTAATTGTTGGTTGGTTGGCTTCTGTTTATGTCGGAATTGCCTTTGATCTTCCTGCAATCCTTCACTTACCAATGGCGATTTTAGCAGGAGCGCTTGCCGGAGCAGTATGGGGTTTCATTCCTGGATTATTAAAAGCAAGATTTCATGTACATGAAGTTATCGTCACAATCATGATGAATTACATTGCTCTATTCTCGGCTAATGCTATTATTCGTACGTACTTAATTGTACCAGGAGAGAGAACCGATTCAATTAATCAATCGGCTTCTCTTTCATCACCATTATTACAATCGCTGACAGATTACTCAAGGCTACATTGGGGATTTGTGGTAGCGGTATTAGCTTGTGTGATTATGTGGTTTATTTTATGGAGAACAACAAAAGGGTATGAATTACGTGCAGTAGGGCTCAACCAGCATGCCTCACAATACGCTGGGATGAATGTTCAACGTAATATTATTTTATCTATGCTCATTAGTGGTAGCTTTGCCGGTGTCGCAGGTGCGATGGAGGGGCTTGGAACATACGGATATATGAGTATCTTATCAGGTTTCTCAGGAGTTGGATTTGACGGGATCGCCGTCGCCCTTCTTGGTGCAAACACAGCCGTTGGTGTCATTCTTGCTTCATTCTTATTTGGCGGTTTAAAGATTGGTGCGCTAAATATGCAATCACAAGCGGGTGTTCCGACAGAGTTAGTTGAAATTGTTATCGCGTTAATTATATTCTTTGTAGCTTCTAGTTACATCATTCGCTGGGTTATGAACCGTGTGAAGAAGGAGGACATCTAATGGATATCATGCAAATACTTGCACTTGTTGTTCCGGCTGCTATTTTTGCAGCGGCACCGCTTATTTTAACGGCATTAGGTGGACTATTCAGTGAACGTGCGGGTGTCGTTAATATTGGTTTAGAAGGTCTGATGGTTATGGGGGCATTCACAGCAATCGTAACGACGTTAACCTTAGAAGGCATGGGAATGGGTGGCATGAGTGTCATTTTACTTGCCTTAGTGATATCAGTTTTAATCGGAGCGTTTTTCTCGTTATTTCATGCGGTTGCATCGATTACGTTCCGTGCCGACCAAATTGTTAGTGGAGTGGCTCTAAACTTCCTTGCTGTTGGTTTAACGGTATTCTTAGTACGTCTCCTGTACAATAAAGGTCAGACAGATTATATTTCAAATCGTATTTACCGAACAGATATTGAATTCTTATCACTAAGTGAGTGGCCAATTGTTGGTCCATTATTCTTCTCGAATGTTCACTTTACGTCCTATATGGCAATTCTCCTTGCGGTCATAGTGTATCTAGTTGTCTTCTATACACCATTTGGTCTTCGTCTCCGCTCTGTTGGGGAACACCCGATGGCAGCAGACACGATGGGGATTAATGTGAATCGCATGCGTTATCTTGGTGTCATGCTTAGTGGCGCATTCGCTGGACTTGGTGGAGCGGTATTTGCTCTAACGGTTACAGGGAACTTCTCGGGTACAACAATTGTTGGTCAAGGGTTCATGGCGCTTGCTGCATTAATCTTCGGAAAATGGAACCCACTAGGTGCACTTGGGGCTGCGTTATTCTTTGGACTTGCTCAAGCATTAAGTATCACAGGACAACAAATTCCACTATTAGCAGGTGTACCGCCAGTTTTCTTAATGATTGCACCATATGTGTTAACGATTCTTGCATTAGCAGGCTTTGTCGGACGTGCTGAAGCACCGAAAGCCATCGGGAAACCGTACATTAAGGGTTCAAGATAATGAATGATGTTAAGACCACTTTTCTTTTTAGAAGTGGTCTTTTTTAGCATTTTTTTGAACAACCTTCATAATAAAAGAAACGTTAGAATAGCATTTTAAAAAGGGGAAAACTACAAAAATTTTCAGTGAAAAACTGACATTCTCTACAAAATTATGGGAGAATCTATAATTACTTTATTGAAGTAAAGAAATTAATGTTCATTTATTTTCATGAATATATATCACTATATAGAAAAGAATGCGGTTACATGAGCTGTATTTGTGTATAATTATTCATTTATAAATTCTAAAAATAAAAAAAAGAATGTTCAGTTATTTATAGTGTGTTATGATTATTTTCGCGGATATTGATTTGTCTTTGTTTGGTGCTGTAGTGTTGCTTGTTTGTGATTGTATAATTACTGTATAAATTAAACATTAGGACGGAGGTGTCTGGATGGATCTTGGATTAACAACAGCTACTTGGATGCTATTGTATATACCCATGCCATTATTGATTTTGTTTTCACTAGTTTCGTTACTGAGGTATAGGAGGAGAGGATAACATTGGAATTAGCTACAATTATAACTTTTATAGTGTATTTAGTTGGTATGCTCGTCATTGGACTCATAGCCTATAAGATGACAAGTAACTTATCAGACTATGTACTTGGGGGACGAAGCCTAGGCGGTAGTGTTGCTGCCTTGAGTGCAGGGGCATCTGATATGAGTAGTTGGCTATTACTAGGCTTACCGGGCGCTATGTATGTCGGTGGAATGAGTGAAATATGGCTCGCAGTTGGTTTAGCAGTAGGTGCTTACTTGAACTGGCAATTCACGGCGGCGCGTCTTCGCACATATACTAAGGTTGCGAATGACTCCATTACATTACCAGACTTTTTAGAACATCGTTTTAATGATACATCAAAGTCGTTACGTATTATCTCGGCTTTAGTTATTTTAGTTTTCTTTGCATTTTACACGTCTTCAGGACTTGTAGGGGGAGCCTTACTTTTTGAATCGTCATTTGGAATGACGTATAATCAAGCCTTATGGATTGGTGCGATTGTTATTATTTCGTATACATTCCTAGGAGGATTCTTAGCGGTAAGTTGGACGGATTTCTTCCAAGGGATCTTAATGTTCTTAGCACTAGTTCTTGTTCCTATCGTAGCGGTCAGTGAAATGGGTGGTTGGAGCGAAACAGTTAATGCTGTTGGTGCCATTGATCCATCTTACTTAGATGCATTTACTGGTGTTGGAATTATCTCGATTCTATCACTTCTCGCATGGGGCCTTGGTTACTTCGGTCAGCCTCATATCTTGACTCGTTTTATGGCAGTTAAATCCATTAAAGAAATTCCAAAAGCGCGTCTTGTTGGAATGACTTGGATGGTCTTGGCTTTATTTGGAGCAATCTTTACTGGTTTTATCGGTATTGCTTACTTCTCTGTGAACGGTCCAGCAGGTGCTGCGATCGGTGACGGATCTCATGAAACAGTCTTTATCTTATTTACGCAAATTCTCTTTAACCCGTGGATCTCTGGTTTCTTATTAGCGGCGATCCTCTCGGCGATCATGTCTACGATTGACTCTCAGCTCCTTGTTTCTTCAAGTGCGCTTGCAGAGGATGTATACAAAGGATTCATTCGTAAAAAAGCTTCTCAAACGGAGCTTGTTTGGGTCGGTCGTATCGGGGTGGTCGTAATTGCTTTAGTAGCCATCGTTCTTGCTTATAATCCAGATAGTACCGTACTTGAACTTGTTGGATACGCTTGGGCAGGTTTTGGTGCTGCCTTTGGACCGGTTTTACTTCTCGCCTTATTCTGGAAACGCATGACACGTAACGGTGCTTTAGCTGGTATGATCGTCGGTGGTGTTACGGTTATTCTTTGGGCAGAGCTTGATCGTTGGTTTGGCCTAAGTGCAGATCAATATCCAATTCTAGGGCTTTATGAAATCATTCCTGGTTTCTTCCTAGCGGCAATTGCTGTCGTTGTCTTTAGTCTAATCGATAAAGAACCATCTGCAGACATCCAAGCACAATTTGATCAAGTAGAAGAAGAATTAAAGCAATAATTGTGATCTGGAGAAGGTTACCTGCAAAGCGGGTAACCTTCTTTTAATGTTTTCAGAAAAAGCAAAAAGAAATTCGAAAAAATAACGCCGTAATCAAAGTACTTTAAAGGAATAAAGTGGTCTTGATTGTATTGGGCTTTATTGCCTATAGGTGTTGAATTTGGTATCATAATGAATATTATCTGCATGCACGAACAACTACTGGAGGTGATTGGGATGTCACGCATCTCAACAGATGAGGTAAAGCACGTTGCAAACTTAGCAAGACTTGCGATTACAGACGAAGAAGCGGTTAAATTTCAAGGTCAACTTGATGCCATCATTACGTTTGCTGAAAAACTAAATGAACTGGATACAACAGGTGTGGAACCAACATCACATATTCTTAACATGAAAAATGTGTTACGCGAGGATAAGCCATCAGAAGGTTTACCGATCAAAGACGTACTAAAGAATGCACCAGATCACGAAGATGGCCATATCCGTGTGCCGTCTATCATAGAGTAGGGGGGACAAGCTTCATGTCATTATTTGACCATAAAGTAAAAGAACTACATACAATGCTTCAAAGTAAGCAGGTAAAGGTATCTGAACTTGTCGACGAGTCCTACAAACGTATTGCGGACGTAGACGGCAAAGTGCAAGCCTTTTTAACATTAGATGAGGAAAGAGCTCGTGCCTATGCAGCGGAATTAGATGAGGCGATCGGAACGGACGCAACACGAGGCTTATTATTTGGGATACCGATTGGAGTGAAAGATAATATTGTCACAAAGAACTTACGTACCACATGCTCGAGTCGCATTTTAGAGAACTTTGATCCGATTTATGACGCAACGGTTGTCAATAAATTACGCGATGCTCAATCTGTGACCATTGGTAAGTTAAATATGGATGAATTCGCCATGGGTTCATCAACGGAAAACTCGGCATTACAAAAAACACGTAATCCTTGGAATCTTGATTATGTCCCAGGTGGATCAAGTGGTGGTTCGGCTGCAGCTGTAGCAGCAGGAGAAGTACCATTTACACTTGGATCAGACACAGGTGGTTCAATCCGTCAGCCAGCAGCTTACTGTGGTGTTGTTGGATTAAAGCCGACATACGGTCGTGTATCACGCTTTGGTCTTGTTGCATTCGCTTCGTCTCTTGATCAGATTGGTCCTGTGACACGTAATGTAGAAGACAACGCCTATTTACTACAATCGATTGCTGGTGTGGATCCAATGGATTCAACATCAGCGAATGTTGACGTCCCTGATTTCTTATCGGCGTTAACTGGAGATGTAAAAGGATTAAAGATCGCTGTGCCAAAAGAATATTTGGGTGAAGGCGTTCAAGAGAGCGTGAAGCAATCGGTGCTTGATGCATTAAAAGTATTAGAGGGGCAAGGGGCGACGTGGGAAGAAGTATCCCTCCCGCACTCTAAATACGCACTAGCAACATATTACTTATTGTCATCTTCAGAAGCATCAGCGAACTTGTCTCGTTTTGATGGAGTTCGTTACGGTTATCGGACAGACAATGCTGACAACCTACTTGAAATGTACAAGCAAACACGTGCAGAAGGATTCGGTGACGAGGTAAAGCGTCGGATTATGCTTGGAACATTTGCGTTAAGTTCAGGTTACTACGATGCGTATTATAAAAAAGCACAACAAGTACGTACGTTGATTAAGCAAGATTTTGAGAAGATTTTTGAACAATATGATGTAATTGTTGGACCAACCACGCCAACGCCAGCTTTCAAGATTGGTGAGAAAACGGATGACCCAATGACGATGTATGCCAACGATATCTTAACCATCCCAGTTAACTTAGCGGGGGTACCAGGAATCTCTGTCCCATGTGGCTTCCAAGATGGCTTACCTCTAGGCTTACAAATCATTGGGAAGCACTTTGATGAAAGTACAATTTACCGCGTCGCACACGCGTTTGAAACGGCAACTGATTATCACACAAAAAAACCAGTATTGTAAGGGGGGAATAGAGCGATGAATTTTGAAACGATTATTGGCCTTGAAGTACACGTCGAGTTAAAAACAGATTCAAAAATTTTCTCAGCCAGTCCAAACCACTTCGGTTCGGAGCCGAATGCGAATACGAGCGTCATTGACCTTGGGTATCCGGGCGTTCTTCCTGTCTTAAACAAGCGAGCGGTTGAGTATGCAATGAAAGCTGCGATGGCTTTGAACTGTGAAGTAGCAACAGATACAAAGTTTGACCGTAAAAATTACTTCTACCCAGATAACCCAAAAGCATATCAGATCTCCCAATTTGACAAGCCAATTGGTGAAAATGGTTGGATCGATATCGAAGTAGGCGGCAAAAAAAAACGTATAGGGATTACACGTCTTCACCTTGAAGAGGATGCGGGTAAACTGACTCACTCAGGAAATGGGTATTCTCTCGTGGATTATAACCGTCAAGGAACACCGTTAATTGAGATTGTTTCAGAACCAGACATTCGCACTCCAGAAGAAGCGTATGCGTATCTAGAGAAGCTTAAGTCCATTGTTCAATATACTAATGTATCTGATTGTAAGATGGAGGAAGGCTCATTACGTTGTGATGCCAATATTTCTCTTCGCCCAGTGGGACAAGAGAAATTCGGTACAAAAGCAGAGTTAAAAAACTTAAACTCCTTCAACTTCGTACGCAAAGGACTAGAGTATGAAGTGAAACGTCAAGAGCAAGTTCTTTTAGCAGGTGGCATTATCGAGCAAGAAACACGTCGTTTTGATGAAGCTTCAAGCAAGACACTCCTAATGCGTGTGAAGGAAGGGTCTGATGATTATCGTTATTTCCCAGAGCCAGATTTGATCCCTCTTTATATTGACGATGAGTGGAAAGAACGCATTCGAGCTGAGATTCCAGAGCTTCCGGATGCAAGAAAGAAGCGTTATGTCAAAGAGCTTGGACTTCCGGAATACGATGCAACAGTGCTAACGATTACTAAAGAAATGGCTGATTTCTTTGAAGCAACTGTTGAACAAGGTGGAGATGCAAAACTTGCATCGAACTGGCTCATGGGGGCTGTTAATGAGTACTTAAACGCTGAGCAAAAAGAACTTCAAGACGTTGCTCTAACACCAGAAGGCCTAGCCAAAATGATTCAACTGATCGAAAAAGGAATAATTTCCTCAAAAATCGCGAAAAAAGTGTTTAAAGACCTGATTGAACAAGGCGGAGACCCAGAGCAAATCGTTAAAGACAAAGGACTTGTTCAAATCTCTGATGAAGGCGAGCTTCTTAAGATGGTGACTGAGGTACTTGATAACAATGACCAGTCCATTGAAGACTTCAAAAGTGGTAAAGAACGCGCCATTGGTTTCTTAGTCGGTCAAATTATGAAAGCTTCAAAAGGGAAAGCTAACCCGCCTATGGTGAATAAGATCTTATTAGAAGAAATTAAGAAACGTTAACACATACTCTCCTACGTCAGGGGATAAGTGCGAGTGGAGAACCTTGGAGGGGACCCACTCGTTTTTTTGAGGAGGATGAAAGCAAGTGATATATGGGTATCTTTTAGTAGGGATTTTGCTAGTCGCAATGTGGGTATATATTATAAAGAAAAGATAGTGAGCACTCAGACCTTTGATGGTCATTAACACTAGATTGGCATGTACATCAACATTTTACATACGATGGAGTTAAGTGTAACAATTGTTCATTATGCATTCAGTAGGGTACAATACAGACAAGACTATTTGACAAATTGTGGCTTGAATAAAAAAGAATATTAATAAAAGTAGGGGATCGCTATGAAAAGAGCACGTCTTATCTATAACCCAACTTCTGGACGTGAACAGATTCGAAAGAACCTTGCTTATGTGCTAGAACGCCTTGAAAAAGCAGGGTATGAAACATCGGCACATGCAACCACAGGGGAAGGTTGCGCTAAACGGGCAGCTAGATTAGCGGCTGAACGAGGAGTCGACCTGGTTATTGCAGCAGGCGGGGACGGAACGATATTTGAAGTGGTAAATGGCCTAGCCGAACTTGAGAAGCGACCAATGCTTGGACTCATTCCTGCAGGCACAACAAATGACTTCGCCAGAGCTCTTCATATCCCAAAAGAAATTGAAAAGGCATGCGATGTGCTATGCGATGGTCATGTTGATCCAATTGATATCGGACAGGTCAATGATAAATATTTTATTAACATCGCAGCAGGCGGAACACTAACTGAACTTACCTATGAAGTTCCTAGTAAGCTCAAAACAATGCTGGGTCAATTAGCGTATTACATTAAGGGATTAGAAAAATTACCACAAGTTGCACCGACTCACGTACGTATTGAGTACGACGGAAAAATGTTTGAAGGGGAAATTATGATGTTTCTCGTGTCCAATACGAATTCTGTCGGAGGTTTCGAACGTCTAGCACCAGAAGCTTCATTAGAGGATGGAATGTTTGATTTTATAATTGTTAAAAAGATCTCATTCCCTGAGTTCTTACAACTTGTTACCCTTGCGATGCGCGGGGAACATCTGACGCATCCGAAAGTAATGTATGTTCAAGCAAATCGAATAAAAGTTCATGTGGATAGTGACATGCAGCTTAATTTAGATGGTGAGCACGGTGGCGCGTTACCAGCTGAATTTGTTAATCTTTATCAACATTTCAACATGCTCACACCGAAAAACCGTAAAAAACAGCGTAAATAAAATCGATAGAGGCTGCCTTGAGTGAGTAAGGTAGCTTTTTTACGTTTGTAGCGGGAGGTTGTGGTGATCTGAATTGAGCGAGTGAGGAGACTTTCGCGCAAAACAGGATCGTTTCCGCGCATTTGAAGAAGGTTTTCACGCAATAATGAAGGCTTTTCGCGCAAATATACTATATATTAGCGCAAATGCAGCAAAAAAATGGAAAAACAAACAGCGACAACTCATCTCTTTTATTCTCACAACCCAAATCACAGATAGAATTCTTCGTCTGAAGTCGTCGCATAACCACTTACCCACGCAATAGAATGTGAAGCGTTCTTCGTATCTATCCGAAAAATATGCTACAATCACATCAGAAATAAAAGCGAAAAGGACGGCTATAAAAATGAGCAAACAACAAGCACCAGTTGAAAAAAATGAGATTATTGATGTACAAATAGAAGATTTAACCCACGACGGTGCAGGCGTAGCGAAAGTAGATGGCTACGCCTTATTTATCCCTAAAGCACTTCCGGGAGAAATGGTAAAGGTGAAAGTCGTAAAAACGAAAAAAGGGTACGGGTTTGCGCGCATTCTTGAAACGATCGAAGAAAGCCCAAACCGCACAGAGCCCCCTTGTCCAATCTACAACCAATGTGGTGGCTGTCAGCTTCAGCATATGAGCTACGAGGCTCAGCTACAATATAAGCAAAAGCAAATCCAAGATGTGTTAGAGCGAATTGGCCAAATCACAGACATTCCCGTTCACCCAACACTTGGGATGAATGACCCGTGGCGTTACCGTAACAAAGCTCAAGTACCAGTGGGTGAAGACGAGAATGGATTGATCGCTGGCTTCTATCAAGAGCGCAGCCACAGGATTATCGATATGGACGAATGTTTAATACAGCATCAAGAGAACGATGAAGTCGTCAGCCATGTCAAGGAGATTGTTAAGAAATACGGCATTCGTGGATATGATGAAGATAAGCATTTAGGTACTCTTCGTCACGTTGTCGCACGGTACGGGAAACAAACAGGAGACATCATGGTCGTCCTCGTAACAAGAGGGAAAGAGCTTCCAAATAAGAAAAATATCATTGAAGACATTAAACAAGCAATCCCGAAGGTCAAATCAATTGTACAAAATGTCAATCCTAAGCGTACTAATGTGATTTTCGGAGATCAATCAATAGTCCTGTGGGGCGATGAGTATATTTATGATTCGATTGGAGACATTCGATTTGCCATCTCGGCTCGCTCTTTCTATCAAGTAAACCCAGACCAAACGAAAGTGCTTTATGATAAAGCGCTAGAATACGCCGATCTAAAAGGCGATGAGACAGTAATTGATGCGTACTGCGGGATTGGGACCATTTCTTTATTCCTCGCCCAAAAAGCAAAGCATGTCTACGGTGTGGAAATTGTACCTGAGGCCATTTCTGACGCGAAGAAAAATGCTGAAATGAATGGCTTTACCAATGTCGACTTTGCTGTAGGTGAGGCAGAGAACGTCATGCCATGGTGGTACGCACAAGGGGTTCGCCCAGACGTCATCGTCGTTGATCCACCACGAAAAGGCTGTGACGAAAAACTGCTTGAGACAATCTTGAACATGCAACCGAAACGCGTCGTCTACGTCTCCTGTAACCCATCAACACTAGCAAGAGACTTGCGAGTGCTAGAAGACGGTGGATATCAGACAAAAGAAGTGCAGCCAGTAGATATGTTTTCGCATAGTACGCACGTTGAGTCGGTGGCGTCGCTAACTTATAAAGGGAGTTCATGAAAATGGAAGCTAACGAATTTAATGTAGTACCTGAAAAACTGGTAGGTAAAATTGTTGAAGACATTGCTGTTACTGATTTGGCTGTCGTTATAAAGCTTTCTGATAACACTTACCTAGACATTTACCTTGATCATTCTGTAAAAAAATTAAAAACGTCAACAAACAAATTAGAAACTAAGGGCTGAAAAAATTTCCCTTTTATGATGAATGGTCACTTAATTTGCATCCCCACCACAGAAAAGACCTGCGAGCCTATTCGCAGGTCTTTTCCTATTTCTTTTTAAAGCTTAAACGAACTTTTCAACGAAACAATCAAGTTAAACACAAGGTTTTCTTTAGTTGTGTCTTTTGGGTCGACATTGAAATAGCCGTGTCTGAAGAATTGGAACTTGTCTTGTGGGCTTACGTCTTTCATGTTTGGCTCAACAAACCCTTTTAACGCTTCAAGTGAATCAGGATTTACTTGATCGAGGAATGTTTTTTCGACTGCTGGTTCTGTTGCTTCTGCTTCTTCTGTCTCTTCTACATCGTCGCTTAATAGAAGCGGCTGGTACAAATGGAATTCGGCAGGGACAGCTTGTGTCGCTTCGACCCAATGCAATGTTCCTTTGACTTTACGGCCTGTGAAGCCTGAGCCACTCTTTGTTTCACGGTCGTACGTACAATGGATTTCAACGACGTTTCCATCTTCGTCCTTAATGACATCTTCACATTTAATGAAGTAAGCATGCTTCAGGCGTACTTCGTTACCAGGGAAGAGGCGGAAGTATTTCTTCGGTGGATTCTCCATAAAATCTTCTTGTTCAATATAAATTTCTCGTGAGAATGGAATTTGTCTTGTTCCCATTTCTGGATTTTCAGGGTTGATCTCCGCATCGAGCATTTCAACTTGTCCTTCAGGATAGTTAGTAATGACAACTTTTAGCGGTCGAAGAATTCCCATCGTACGAGGTGCCTTTAACTTTAAGTCCTCACGTACGAAGTAATCGAGCATTTGCGAG
Organism: Bacillus sp. FJAT-45037; assembly: GCF_002797325.1. Classification (GTDB taxonomy): domain Bacteria; phylum Bacillota; class Bacilli; order Bacillales; family Bacillaceae_D; genus Alkalihalophilus. Next base: position 116,362 of record NZ_KZ454938.1, read on the forward strand.
TCAACAGCACCTGACCCCTTAGAAATTCCTGTCTCACGTACAAATGTACGGATCGCCCCAGCTGTATAGCCTCTTCTTCTTAGCCCTGAAATGGTCGGCATCCGTGGGTCATCCCATCCATCGACATAGCCTTCATCAACAAGCTGCTTTAATTTGCGTTTACTCATCACGGCATTCGTAATATTTAAGCGACCAAACTCAATTTGTTGCGGAACGCTTGGCGTCTCACATTCTTCAATGATCCAGTTGTAAAGAGGGCGTTGATCTTCAAATTCTGTTGTGCAGATCGAATGTGTCACATCTTCAATTGCATCTTCTAATGGGTGAGCGAATGCATACATTGGGTAGATGCACCATTCATCTCCTGTATTATGGTGTGTTGTATGAGAAATCCGGTAAATGACAGGATCTCTTAGATTAATATTAGGAGAGCTCATGTCAATTTTTGCGCGCAATACTTTTTCGCCGTTGCCAAACTCGCCTTGACGCATACGTTCGAATAAGTCTAAGTTTTCTTCGATGGAACGGTTACGATAAGGACTGTCTTTTCCGACCTCTGTTAACGTACCACGGTATTCACGAATTTCATCTGCTGAAAGATCATCAATATAAGCTTTGCCTTTATTAATGAGTAAAACCGCTTTATTGTACATTTCTTGGAAGTAATCAGAGGCAAAGAACAGACCATCCCAATCATATCCAAGCCACTTAACATCTTCTTTAATCGCATGAACATACTCTGCATCTTCTTTTAGTGGGTTCGTATCATCAAAGCGCAGATTTGTTTTCCCGTTAAACTCATCAGCCAAGTCAAAGTTAATAACGATTGATTTCGCATGTCCAATATGTAGGTACCCATTGGGTTCGGGTGGGAAACGAGTTATTACATGGTTTCGTTTACCGGACTCTATATCTTCTTTTATCGTATTTCGTATGAAATTGGAAGAATTATGTTCCATGTTTTCTCACGCCTTTTCTATTTAGGAGTTAGGTATAGAATGTTTTTCCATTCTACACTATTTAATAGACAATATTGTATCACAAGTCACTCCCTGAACAAATGCTCGGTTTGAATATACCGCACTTTTGAGTAGTAATGAAGGTGACCTCTTTGATTCATTATTAACCAAAAAGAGTGCGGGTAAAAGTGAACGGATAATATATAGCGAAGAATGAAGAGTAGCTCTTGAAATCGCTACGTTCTAAGTAGCAATATTTTCATTCGCCCATAGGATAGTCATAGAGCTTTTAGGAAAAGGGGCGGATATGATGAATGATTCGATGGTGAATGTTGATCAGACGCATGTTGTTGCTTATGCAAAGGGAGATGTAACAGGAGGTGGCTGGAATGACCATGTCTATCTCACGGGAAAGCAAACACCTGATAGCCCGTATATTCAAGACATCACACTCGTGGTCCAAGACGGACGATCAGGCTCAGTGACAAGAGTACCATTAAGTGATAACACTGGTTATAATCCTACTTTGTTTTTAGGGGATTTTACCGGAAATGGAGTTGCTGATATCTTAATCAGTATCAATACAGGAGGGAGTGGTGCGATAATGTACCATTACATCTATTCATTCCTTCATAATATACCACAACTGCTTTTTGATTTTAATGTGTACAATCAACATTTTCAATATGAAGTAACCTTTCAAAATTATTATAATGTCGAAGTGATTAGCCAAATAAATAATACAAAATACGTAATAGATATTTCCACACGAGATCGTGCGTATTTAAACGAAATTTATCATCAAAACGGCGCTTTAAAAAGTCCGATACATGGGTTTGTCAATCCATTAAGCGGTTTGTATCCGGTAGATTTTGATTCAAATCATGTGTATGAGTTATTAGCCTATCAAAAAATAGCAGGAAGATACAATGCAGACTCTCTTGGTTACGTTTTAAACACGTTAGGTTGGCAAGATCAGATCTTTGCATTACAAAATCAACAAGTAGCAATCGGGGGGACGCAACATACGTAGAGTCTGCGACATAACTAATGAGTTTAACTCAGGATACGAACGATGCGTTAATTTAGCGACGTATAGTTCAGGAGCGGTTTACATAAGCCGCAACCTCAGAATTCCATAAATTAACCTAAAGAGAAAACAATTTTTATCAGTAAAAGTGCCGGTTACACTGATTGAAAGAAGCTCTTGCCAAAGAGTGTAAGATTGTTTTGCTTTATGGTTTCTTTGACACCTTGTTATGAAATAGAGATCCCCCAAGAAAGAGATATGACACTTGTCATATCTCTTTCTTGACGTTCATGACTACTTAGTGGATTGGTTATCTTATATGATGAGGGTAACAAAATATCAAAAATGATTAAATCCATTCTCTTGAGGAGGAAATATGAGTACTCAAAAACTATCTCAACTTAAAAAAAGCATTGCGCAGTTCGAGAAGTCAGATGTTAAATCAAGCATGAAACAAATAATCAACACGATTCCGCCGTTCTTCTTACTGTGGTTTCTAGCGTATCAAAGTTTGTCTGTTTCTATCTGGTTAACGTTTGCCTTAGCAATTGTCGCTGCAGGGTTTGTCATTCGAACCTTTATCATTTTTCATGATTGTTGTCATGGATCGTTCTTTAAAAACAAAAAAGCGAATAATATTATCGGGACCATTACAGGTGTGATTACGTTGTTTCCATACGAAAAATGGAAGCGGGAGCACTCGATTCATCATGCCACAAGTAGTAATTTAGATAAACGTGGTACAGGTGATGTGTGGATTATGACGATCGATGAGTATGTCAATGCCTCGTTTAAAGAGCGTTTGGCGTACCGACTGTATCGTAATCCACTTGTAATGTTTGGGCTCGGACCTCTTTTCTTGTTCTTCATTGCGAATCGCTTTAATCGTAAAGATGCAAGAAAGAAAGAACGAATCAATACTCATGTCATCAATATTTCTGTTGTAGCTGTTTATTCACTAGTTATTTGGTTAATTGGGTGGCAAGCATTCCTACTCGTGCAGGCACCGATCTTGTTCGTATCTGGAGCATTAGGAATTTGGTTATTTTATGTACAACATCAATTTGAAGATTCATACTTTGAAGATGAAAAAGAGTGGGATTATGTAAAAGCTGCAATTGATGGCAGTTCATACTATAAGCTCCCGAGAGTTTTACAATGGGTAACTGGGAATATTGGCTACCACCATATTCATCATTTAAGTCCAAGAGTGCCGAACTACAACTTAGAAAAAGTACATGAAACGACACCACCACTTCAACAAGCAACAACGATTACTGTGAGATCAAGCTTACAATCGATTCGTTTCCGTTTGTACGATCAAACGAGTAAAACTTTTGTAAGTTTTAAACAGGTGAAACATCTTATCTCGAAATCCAGTGCAAGTGAGGATTTAAAGAAAAGCCAACCTAGACTTCAAAGCAACAATAAATAGTAAAACGAGAAAACCGTTCAATAACGTATTGAATGGTTTTTCGTTTCTTCATTAAATCACAAAAAAATTGTTAATTATTGTATCATAAGTAGTAGAAAAATAATTTATCGATTGTAAACAAGAGAGGCGGTCCGTGATGCAAAGCTGGTATAATATCTTTCCTAAAAACACGGGACTTAGCGTGTACGTCTGGATCATTTTCTGTGTTTTACCTTTTTATTTTATCTTTAGATTATCTTCGGCTTTTGAAATAATTTTTGGGATCATTATGATCTTATTATTCTTTGTTTCGTATCGGTTATCGTTTATTACTAAAGGGAAGTTGATTTATCTTTGGGTTAGTATTGAGATGGCGATAAGTATAGGGATGACCCTTTTTTACGGCTATGTTTATTTTGCTCTTTTCTTAGCATTCTTTATTGGAAACATCCAAAGTAAGGCTGGCTTTTTCACGTTATATGTCGTCCATCTCGTCACGACGATTATTGCAGTAAGTGTAAGCTTCTTCACACAAAGTGAGTTATTCTATACACAATTCCCATTTATTATAATTTGTGTGATTGGAGTCATCCTTTTGCCGGTAAATATGTATAACCGAAACAAACGCGAAACGCTTGAGGGACAATTAGAAGATGCCAACGAGCGTATCTCTAAGTTTATTGTCATTGAAGAACGTCAACGGATCGCACGTGATCTTCATGATACGCTTGGTCAGAAACTGTCATTGATTGGTTTGAAAAGTGACTTAGCTCGGAAGTTAATTGAGCGAGATCCAGACGCTGCCAAAACTGAAATGCTCGATATTAACCAAACGGCGAGAACCGCATTAAAAGAAGTTCGAGAAATGGTCTCTGATATGCGAGGGGTTAAACTCGAAGATGAGATCATCCATGTGCAGCAAATACTAAGAGCGGCTCAAATAGAGTTTATGTTTGAAGGGGATGCTCGCTTAACTAACACGCCTTTGTTAGTTGAAAATGTTGTCAGTATGTGCTTAAAAGAAGCGGTAACGAATGTGACAAAACATAGCAAAGCGAAGACTTGTACGGTTGTAATTAAAGAATTAGATAATGAACTGCAAATAGTGATCAAGGATGATGGGAATGGGATTCAAGATGAAAGCGGTTCTTATGAAGGAAACGGACTTCGTGGAATTCGAGAACGGTTGGAATTTATTAATGGAAGCTTAGATATGACCATGTCAAACGGAACGACTCTCGATATTCGAGTGCCAAATATTATCATGCAAACGATTAGGGGGAATTAACGTGATACGAATTGTGATTGCCGAAGATCAGCGGATGTTGCTTGGAGCTCTTAGTTCTTTGCTTGATTTAGAAGAAGATATGGAAGTCGTAGGAAAGGCAAGGAACGGGGAAGAGGCATTGATGTTGGTGAAGGAGCATCAGCCAGATATTTGTATTATGGATATTGAGATGCCGATTAAAAGCGGACTTGATGTCGCAGAAGAGATTATGGATGAATCTTGTAAGGTGATTATTTTAACAACATTTGCTAGAGCAGGATATTTTGAGCGAGCGAGAAAGGCAGATGTGAGAGGCTATTTACTAAAAGATAGTCCGAGTGAAGAATTAGCGAAATCCATTCGTGTTATTATGGACGGTCGACGTATTTATGCTCCTGAACTCATTGATCTTGCCTACGATGATCCCAACCCACTCACTAATCGTGAAAAACAAGTGATGGAACTGATTGCAGAAGGAAAAAGCACGAACGAGATCGCTAGTGAGCTCTATTTAACAAATGGTACGGTCCGAAATTATATTTCTGCTATTCTTGATAAGCTAGATGTCGGAAATCGAATAGAAGCCATTTCCAGGTTTAAAGAGAAGGGCTGGTTTAAGTAGGCAGCAACCGTGCATACAATGCGTGAAATGAGTATGATTAGGAAGAAGAAGCATACGATAATGAAGAACCAATGGTTAACCGTAAACAAGTAACGAACAAAGATCATAGGTTACCTATGATTTTTGTTTAATTTGAGAACAAGTAGAGAATAAGAAGACAAAGAAAGGGAGATATGATGACACAGGAAAAAAAACGGACGGAAAGAGGCTGGAATTTAGAGAATAGTTACGCGAACTTACCGGAATTTTTCTTTAGTAGCCTGAATCCAACACCAGTATCTTCACCGAAATTGGTCATCTATAATCATGCGTTGGCATCATCTCTTGGATTAGAAGCAGACAAGCTGAAAGGTAACGAAGGTGTCGATGTATTTGCTGGAAACGAGATTCCAAGAGGCTCTATGCCTCTTGCTCAAGCATACGCGGGGCATCAATTTGGACATTTTACGCTACTCGGAGACGGTCGGGCGATCTTGCTTGGAGAGCAGATCACACCGGATGGGAGAAAAGTTGATATTCAGTTAAAAGGTGCGGGCAGAACACCTTATTCACGTGGGGGAGATGGTCGAGCAGGTCTTGGTCCGATGCTACGTGAATATATCATCAGTGAAGCGATGCATGGACTTGGGATTTCTACAACTCGTAGCCTAGCTGTGGTGACAACAGGGGAAGATGTCATCCGTGAAACCGAACAACCTGGGGCAGTTTTGACTCGTACCGCATCTAGTCATGTGCGCGTCGGAACCTTTCAATTTGTATCTAAATGGGGCTCAGTTGACGATCTTCAATCTTTAGCGGATTACACCTTGCAACGACATTTCACACATGCAGATTCATCGTCTAATCGTTATCTTTTCCTGCTTCAAGAAGTGATCAAACGTCAGGCCGAGCTAATTGCAAAGTGGCAACTCGTTGGCTTTATTCATGGCGTGATGAACACCGACAATATGTCGATTAGCGGAGAAACGATTGATTATGGTCCATGTGCCTTCATGGATGTCTATCACCCGAATACGGTATTCAGCTCCATTGATCGACAAGGACGCTATTCTTATAGCAATCAACCTTATATTGCTGGCTGGAATCTTGCCCGTTTTGCTGAGACACTTTTGCCTCTTCTTGATCATGATCAGGAGCAAGCGGTAGAAATCGCCCAAGATGCGATCTCAGAGTTTACAGCGTTATATCGAAGCAAATGGTTAGAAGGAATGAGAGCAAAGCTAGGGTTGTTTCATGAAGAGGAAGGAGATGCAACTCTGATTGATTCCTTGCTTGGTATGATGCAAAAGTACGAAGTGGACTATACCAATACTTTCCGTGCGTTAACTTACGGTACGATGGGGGAGACTACTTTAGGTAAAGCTCCAGAATTTGTCGGGTGGCAAGAACTTTGGAAAGCGAGACAAGATAGGCAACAAGAGTCATCTGAAGCTACGCAGCAATTAATGCGCAATCATAATCCTGCAGTGATCCCTCGTAATCACCGAGTGGAGGCTGCTCTTGAAGCGGCGGTGAATGGTGATCAGAGCGTGATGAGCAAGCTTCTTGATGTGTTATCTAATCCATACGCGCATTCTCTTGAACAAGAAGAGTACTCAACGTTGCCTGAGCCAACAAACCGCCCGTACCAAACTTATTGCGGGACATAATTTAGAAAAGAAGGAGGACGTGATATCATACGTCCTCCTTTTTGGCTGAACGATCAATACGTGATCGTTCTTTCTTCCTTCGCTGCAGTATAAGCGCATTCGATCAACCGTGTTAACGAGATCGCCGCATCGATATCAAAGTCTTGGATCGATTGCGAATCATTCGATACGATCAGCCTAATAAATTGAGCACTAGGCATTTCCTCATCAAGAAGAAGCTGCTCGAGAGGGACAGGTTCTAGGTTTTCATGACCCGGTACATGCTTAGATTGTAACCACACTCTGAAGGTCGATTGATTTCGACCGGTAATGACTAAACTGCCCTCTGTTCCAATAATCTCAAGCGTGTTATCTAGTCTAGAGGCAACAAACGATGTATGAGCTGTTCCTATTGCACCATCTTCGAACTCAATAAGTGTCGTCGAGTTTTCATCGTTTCCAGTACCATAGAGCTCATTCATCAAGCAAGTAATCTTCTTAGGAACCCCACAAAAATATGGCAACAAATAGAGACCATGACAACCAAGATCTAATGTCACCCCGCCACCTGTTTCCGCCGCATCAAACCAATAAGAAGGAAGCATCGTCTCGTCGAGTGCAGCCTGATGAGCGCGTCTGAAATAAGCAGACGTCACTCGCCCTAGCTGCCCGTTGTCAATCAATTGTTTTGCATAACGGTATGCACCGATTGTTTTCGATTCTAGCGAAATCATAAACTTCACCTTGTGCTTTTCGATGGCTTCTTTAATCTCTAAACATTCATCAACAGAGAGAGCTAAGGCTTTATCGGTAAAAATATGCTTTTTCGCATCGGCTGCTTGAATAATTACTTCTTTATGTCTTGTCGTAGCGCACTCAACCATCACTGCATCAATCTCAGGATTACTAAGGAGTTTTTCTAAATTTGATTCAAAAGGTACATCAAATTCTTCGGCAAAAGCCCTTCCTCTTTTTTCATCATCATCCCAAACAACTTCTAACTGAGCTAGTCCAGTCTTCAATGCATCTTCTACAAACCCTTTTGTATGAACATGCCACGCACCAATTAACGCTAAATGAACCATGTTCAATCCCTCGTTTCACCTAATATAGTCTATCGAAAGTACACTCATGTTGCAGTTTTAATACGATGTTTTATACCTAAGTCACTTGACATCTATTCGCTCACAGCTTTTGATGGAAGTAACGACTGAATGAGGAGAGGACACATGACTCAAAAACATTATCACAAAATAAGTATAATCGATTTCCAACGAACAGAACATCAATCAATATTTGTCCATTTCAATGGATACGATGCCACGGTAGAAAAGAAGTTCACTGGCGAAGTCAAATTTCTCGGAGGTAAGCCTTACGGGGACATTATTCACCCCGAACGATCTAGTTTATCAACGGAATGTAGAGAGTACGTTAGGAAAATGTTGTTGGAAAAGTATGAGAGAGAAGAGTTTAGTTAGTTGACACTGAAAATTTCAGTGTCATCTTTTTTGTTTTATCTCCTTTCTTATAGTAATTCGAGCATATCTGGTTAGTTTATAAAGGGTGTGTAGAATGTTTTCTTTACTAAAAGCAATTCTTAACACGTGAAAAATTATAAAGATTAGTAAGTTTAAACGCCTATTTGATCACTTTTGATTGATTCTGAACGTAATATTTGATCATTTTTGATTGTTATTGATAGAAAATGATTGATTTTTGTAAACGTTTTATTTACAATGAAAGTACAGAACAACATCATGTAAGACAAAGGAGTCATGCTTGTGCTTACGTTTGAAAGGCAGCAATTAATTTTACGTGTGCTCGAGAAGAAGAAGGTTATTACGATCTCTGAATTAGTAGAAGAGACAAGTGCTTCTGAGTCGACGATTCGAAGAGACTTAACAGAACTTGAAAATAAAAAACAATTAAAACGGGTCCACGGTGGAGCCTCTTTACTATCTGGGAAGATGGATGAGCCGACAGTGGCTGAAAAAGAATCAAAACACCAGGATGAAAAAGCGGCAATTGGTGAGTATGCTGCTTCCTTGGTAGCAGATGGGGATTGTATCTTCATTGATGCAGGAACAACAACGAAGGAAATGGTTCAACATTTAACGGGAAAAGACATTGTCGTCGTGACAAACGGAATAAATATTGTATCTGAGTTAGTGGACCACGGATTAAAGACGTATGTCACGGGTGGCTTTGTTAAGGAAGGAACACGCGCACTTATCGGTCGTGGAGCGAGTGATAGTTTGAAAAATTATCGATTTGATAAAGCTTTTATTGGAGCGAACAGTATTGAGGAATCCAATGGCTACTCCACGCCCGATCCAGAAGAAGCATTTGTTAAACAAACAGCGATTGAAAGAGCAAATATAGCATTTGTCTTAGCTGATCACTCGAAGTTTGGGGATGTCTCATTTGCAAAGATTGCTGATCTTAAAGAAACAACTATTATCACTTCAGAGAAAATGGAATCATCGATCCAAGATTTTTATCTAAGGAAAACAAACTTAAAGGTGGTGAACATAAAATGATCTATACTCTTACGTTAAATCCATCGGTCGATTACATTGTCTCGGTAGATGGCTTTAAACTAGGTGAAACCAACCGGACTACAGAGGAACGGAAAGTACCAGGAGGAAAAGGCATTAACGTATCACGAGTATTAAAACAACTTCAAGTCGAGAGTCAGGCACTTGGATTTGTCGGTGGTTTTACTGGGCAGTTTATGAAAGCTTCGTTAAAGCAAGAAAACATTACTGCTGACTTTATTGAAGTAGCAGGGGACACACGTATTAACATAAAACTGAAGACTGGAACTGAAACAGAACTCAACGGCCAATCACCATTGATTACAATGGAGCATCTAAACTCTCTAAAAACGAAGCTTCAAAAAATAAAAGATGGCGATTTTCTAGTCCTAGCAGGAAGTGTGCCAAAGAGTGTACCATCTTCAATTTACTCGACGATCATGAGAGAGATGAAAGGGCGAGGCGTTCAAGTGATTGTGGATTCGAGTGGTCCTGCCTTAAAAGAAGCACTTGCTGACCAACCCTTTTTGATCAAGCCGAACCATCATGAGTTAGCTGAGTTGTTTCAGTATGAAGAGGTGTCTATAGAGCATGCTGTAGAACTAGGTAAGAAAGCACTCGATCAAGGGGCACAAAATGTAATTGTCTCTATGGCAGGAGAAGGTGCATTATTTATCAACAATGAAATGACTTTAACTGCGACAGTTCCTAAGGGAGAAGTAGTGAACTCAGTGGGAGCTGGTGATTCCGTAGTGGCTGGTTTTTTAGCTGCCTTAAAAAAAGAGCAAAGCTTAGAGGACTCGTTTCGTTACGCAATAGCGGCTGGGAGTGCGACGGCATTTAAAGATGGGTTTTGTACAGTACCAGAGATTGAGAAGTTAGAAAGGGATATAAAAATAAATAAACTTTAAGGGTGGGTGGAATGAATGAGAATTGTTGATTTACTTTCAAAGGAAACGATCCTTTTAGATTTAACATCGTCTACAAAGGATCAAGTCATTAACGAGTTAGCGGATAAGCTTGACCACGCTGGAAAGCTAGTAAATAAAAAGAAGTATATTGAAGAGATTCATAACCGTGAGAACCAAAGTTCAACTGGAATTGGTGAAGGGGTTGCGATCCCACACGCGAAAACATCTGCGGTAAAAGAACCTGCGATTGTTTTTGGTCGTTCTAGTCGAGGGATAGACTATGAAGCATTGGATGGCAAACCTAGTTATCTATTTTTCATGATAGCAGCAAGCGAAGGAGCCAATAACGAGCACTTGCAAACATTATCTAGGCTATCAACATTGCTTATTGATCCGGATTTTCGTGAAACTTTAATGAAAGCGCAAACAGAGGATGAGATTCTTGAGCTGATTAGTAAACGAGAAGAAGAAAAGATAGCGGACGAAGAAAATGAACCTGAAGAAGAGACAAATGAAAAATATATTTTAGCCGTTACAGGTTGTCCGACAGGTATTGCTCATACGTATATGGCAGCAGATTCGTTAAAAGAAAAGGCAAAAGCTTTAGGCGTATCTATCAAAGTGGAAACGAATGGCTCGGATGGGGTGAAGAATCGTTTAACTGCTGAGGACATTAACCGAGCAGATGCGATCATTATAGCAGCCGATACAAAAATCGAAAAAGAAAGATTTGCAGGCAAGCATGTTCTTGATGTCCCTGTAACAGACGGGATTCGTCGGCCGGAGGAATTGATTAAAAGGGCAATCAATCAAGATGCACCAATCTACCGTGGGGATGGAAGTCAGTCGAGTTCTTCTTCCGAAAAAGAAGGCAGACAAAAGTCTGGATTCTATAAACATCTAATGAATGGTGTCTCTAATATGCTGCCGTTCGTTGTCGGTGGTGGGATTTTGATCGCAATTTCATTCTTCTTTGGAATTGAGGCGGCAGATCCTAATAGTGCTGATTATCATCCATTTGCTGAAGCGTTAAGTATCATTGGTGGAGGCACTGCGTTTGGCTTAATGATTCCGGTCTTAGCAGCGTTTATCGCGATGAGTATTGCTGATCGTCCAGGTTTTGCACCAGGTATGGTAGCAGGTTTAATTGCTTCAACGGGCGAAGCTGGTTTCTTAGGCGGAATCATTGCTGGTTTTATGGCGGGTTATCTCGTATTGTTACTAAAGAGAGCATTCTCTTTTATGCCACAGTCATTAGCAGGAATTAAAACGATCTTAGTTTATCCGTTGTTCGGTATCTTTTTAGCTGGTTACTTGATGCTTGAAGTAATTGTTGAGCCTGTTCAAGCATTCAACACGATCCTTGAGGGTTGGCTTGGAAACATGGGGACAGGGAACATTGTCTTATTAGGGATTCTTTTAGGTGCGATGATGGCGATCGATATGGGTGGACCAATTAATAAAGCGGCTTTCACTTTCGGTATTGCGATGATTGATGCGGGGAATTATGCACCTCATGCAGCAATTATGGCAGGTGGAATGGTACCACCACTTGGTATTGCCTTAGCAACAACTTTATTTAAGAGTAAATTTACAAAACAAGAACGTGAGGCGGGGAAGACAAACTACATCATGGGAGCTTCATTTATTACAGAAGGAGCCATCCCGTTTGCTGCGGCAGACCCGGGACGTGTCATTCCATCGATTGTAGCTGGATCAGCTGTTGCTGGAGGATTAGCGATGTTATTTGGTAATACTCTTATCGCCCCACATGGTGGAGCATTCGTTATTTTCGTTGCGGTTGAAAACTGGCCATTCTATATTTTAGCAATCTTACTAGGAGCGGTCGTGACAGCTCTAATGCTCGGATTTTGGAAGAAGCCTGTTAGTTCATAAGAACAAATAATAGATGATGATCCGAACCTCAAAGCAATAGTCTTTGAGGTTTTTTTGGCGTTCAAGTCAACATCTCGAGCGAGTAGATAAAAAAATCATCCTAACATTTCCTATAATTGGTCATATAGTAGTAAAAAGTCTCAGAAGTAGGGGTGCGATCGAGTTGAAAGCAAAACGAAAGGTTTTAAGCGAGCTTCAACAAAAAAAGACGAATATTCTCATCTTAATGGTGGATCAGCAACGGTTTCCATCTGTCTATGAAACAAAGGAGCTGAGAGAGTGGAGAAGAAAACATTTAGTGACGCAGCAATTGTTGCGTAAAAATGGGATGGAATTTTTAAATCATTACGCCGGGAGTACGGCTTGTTCTCCAAGCAGAACTACTCTCTACACAGGACAATATCCATCACTTCATGGCGTGACACAGACAAGTGGAGTTGCCAAAGGGGCCTTTGATCCCGATGTGTTCTGGCTTGATCCTAATAGCGTGCCTACAATAGGTGATTACTTTCGGGCGGTTGGGTACGATACGTTTTGGAAAGGAAAGTGGCACGCATCGGATGAAGATATCTTAATTCCAGGTACCCATAACGCGTATTCAAGCTACGACGCTAAAACGGGTGTACCGAATAAGGAAAAAGAAAAAATGTATAAACGAGCGGATCGCCTTGATTTATTCGGGTTTTCAAGTTGGATCGGACCAGAACCTCATGGTACAGATCCTCGTAATTCAGGATCATCAGCAGCGGTTGGCACGAGTGGACGTGATGAAGTGTATGCAGCAGACGCCGTTAAGTTAATCAAAAAATTAGAAAAGAAACACAGAGGGGCAAAGAATTCTAAGCCATGGTTGACGATGTGTTCCTTTGTTAACCCACATGATATTGCGCTTTATGGGGTCCTAACAGCGCTTCAACCGACCTTTAATTTTGAAGTCGATCCTTCCCTTCCGCGTGTTCCTGCAGCTCCAACGGTAAGAGAATCGCTGCACACGAAACCGCAAGCACAAGAGAGCTACCGAATCACTTACCCTAAAGCGATCCAGCCAATCATCGACAATAATTTTTATCGCCAACTATATTACAGCTTGCAGAAAAAAGCCGATCAAGAAATGCTTAAAGTGTTTACAGCCCTTCAAGAGTCGAGCTTTTATGATGATACCATCGTGATCTTCACAGCTGATCATGGCGAATTACTAGGCGCGCATGGAGGCCTCTATCAAAAGTGGTACAACATGTATGAAGAGTCGATTCATGTGCCATTGATCATTCATAGTCCGAAAATGTTTAAGCGTAGTGAACAAACGGATATGCTGACAAGTCATGTTGATATTCTCCCCACTTTGTTAGGGCTATCAGGAGCGAATGTTCAGCGTATTCAAGGGCGACTTGATAAGGATCATACCGAAGTTCATCCACTAGTTGGCAGAGATTTAACCCCGTTACTTAATGGAGAAAAAGAGTTCTGTGGTGTCGATGAACCTATTTACTTTATGACTGATGATGACGTGACGAGCGGCTTGAACCAAACGACGGCAACAGGTCAGCCTTATGAATCAGTTACACAACCAAATCATATTGAAGCCGTCATAACCAAGCTAAGAACGGGAAGAGGGAATAAAAAAGAAACGTGGAAATTCGCTCGTTACTTTGAAAAACAGCAGGATTCAACGAACGTATCTACTAAGAACAATCCGAACGCAACACCAAATGAATTTGAGTTATATAATCTAAGCGAAGATCCACTCGAACAAAAAAACTTGGCTAATCCGTTATATGCCACTGAAAAAACAGCCAGAATCCAGCGAGTCTTAATGACCATCCTTCATGAACAATCAAAACAAAAAAGACTCTCACCAACAAGTGGAGAGAGCGAGTAGAATCTATATCAATAATAAACAAACCTCTATCGATTGTAGAGGTTGTTTATTGTTGGTTCCAACTAACGACGTACTCAATGTTTTCATTTAGTCGCTCTAACTCAGGCTCGCAGGTAACCCAATTCCCGTTAATACCTAGCTCTTCACAGGCTAATTCAAGTTGGCACATCGCAATGCCCATATCTAGCAGCTGCATTTGATAGCCTAATGTCTTGCTGTAATTTGGTGTATGTTCAATGTAGAAATGACAAAATTGGCGGTCTTCTGAGAGAACGAGACGCCAAGGTTGTTTATTGGACGCAGATGGACCAAGTCTAACCATTTCTATCGGGATTTCTAATGGACCGGCGTTTTCGCTTTGCAATGGAGTAGTGAAATTCGCATCATAAAAAAGTTTCTCCCACGGTTTCTTATTATCGGCCCTCACCACAAAACGCAAAGCCTTGTCAAAGACACGTTGCTTTTCTTTCGGATACCCTAATGGTGTCACGCATGGAATGAATTCGTCATCTTGCAACTGTATTTCTTTTTCAAATGAGTTTCGTGTAAAAGTCCCACCCATCCAACATGTACCTATGCCGAGCTGTGTTGCAAATAAAGTCATGCGATGGAAAATGTAGGCATACTCGATCAGTGAATATTTATCATTCGCTGATGAACCAACTAAATAAGCTTTTGGATCTTTAATAAATCCATATGTTCCAAGCTTGATCCCTTTTTCCGTTACATTTTTTTGAACCAACACGAGATCAATCCGGCCTCTTGCACCAAACGGTCCAGTAAGATTGCTTCCATCATTTAAATAGCTAGTTAACTTGTAGATATCTTCCTTTGAAAGATCATTGCCATCAAAGGTTCGAATCGACTGGCGTCTGCGCATCGTGTCGATGATTGATGTTGAAAAAGTCATGATACATCTCCTTAAAACAGAATCGTATTTGCATGTGTATTCACCGAAAAATGAATTTAAATTCTATCGGGCTTAATTAAAAAACGGCACGCTCTCTACATCAATTGGTTGATAGTTAATTCGTGTTCCACCATCACCTGAAAAACGATTACTGATCACCATGCCATTGACGATACCACCGCCACTAAGTGTAAAAGTGGCATTTGGGGCATAAATGAGTGAATTATTTCTCGTTCCTCCATCTACTTTCACTTGGTTTCCTCCTGTAACAATCGCTCCTTGGAAGCCACCACCTGCTGTGATTTCAATATTGGCATCTTCTGCAAAAAGAGAACCGTATATTTTTTGGCTACCACTTAACTTTAGGTTTTTAGGGAGACCGCCCGACTTGTTTCCCTCTAAATACACATTCAGTCGGTCTATAGATCCGTTATTATTAATCGTACTTCCAGAGCCCATTGTTATTTTATCGCGCACATAAATAGTGAGTTTTCCAGAGCCGATCACTTCAATATGCCCATTTGTATTGTTCAAATGGTCGACAACAAGGATTCGGTCTTGCTCTCCGGTATTTATTTTTAATTTGTAATTGCTTGTGACATTAATGTCTTTGAATGAATAATTACCGTCTAGATTCAATGTGTAGTCTTTAGCCATCCAGCTGTTAATATTTAAATTTCCATCTTTAACAACATTGTGTTTGTTCCACTGACTAACCGCAACTTCAGCGTCTGGATAAACAGGTAAGGATGGAATGGTAGGGAAAATAGGTATTTGAGTGATCTTATGTTGTTGGTCTAGAATGTTTCCATTTATCGCTGCGCCACCTAACACTTGAATGTGGCTCTCGAGGTAACTTGTTCCGATGTCTCCGTTAATTGTTGCGCCCCCGCTTAACGTGATGTATTCATTAGCAAACAAAGCATAATTAGATGGGAATGTAAAACCACCTCTCGGATCTTCTCGTATTTCAATGGTGATTTTTTCTCGTTCGTGCGTGCGCTCGGCTTCAATTATTGTATTTACGTCAAACGTAGTATTTATTGAATCACTAAGGGTGAAATTCACTTGAAGGTGATAGGTGGGGTCAACCATATCACAATCTGAAATAGTTACTGAATTGTTAACCAAGGTTATATCATCAAATTCAATCTGTGAGCGTGGAAGCAGATCATTAAAGCAAACTTGGTACTCTTCGCCATGATGTTGTTGTCGCAATGTGGTCACAATTAAATTAGCTTCTTGCCTTAAATTAATATGAGATTGTGTTCTATCATTATGTCCTGTCGTCATTAAGA
This sequence comes from Bacillus sp. FJAT-45037, assembly GCF_002797325.1. Taxonomy (GTDB): domain Bacteria; phylum Bacillota; class Bacilli; order Bacillales; family Bacillaceae_D; genus Alkalihalophilus. The sequence goes on from NZ_KZ454938.1 coordinate 132,713, forward strand.
GGAGACTAAAAGAGATTCCACCGATTAAACTGACGAGAAGAAGAGTAATCAATACTTCAATAAGAGTCAGTCCAGATTGATTGGACGTGATTTTTTTATACAATGTAGGCACCTACTTTCCTGAGGTTGCAACTATCATTTATTCTAGTAATTCTATAAAATCATCTAGCTCCACTAGGTAATCCTGTTCTTGAAACTGCTTCTCTTGAACGACTGTAAAAATCGAAAAAGTCATCTTCGATTCATTAATAACTGGTTCGGAGATTAAAAACGATTGATTGTATAAAGATATTTCATAACTAGCTACTTGATCTGAGATGATCGGAATGATGTAGTCTACTGGTTGTGGAACAGGAGTTGGTGGATTCTCTGAACTGATTAACTCAATGTAATTATTTACGGCGAGATTTACGGATTTATTAATATACACTTGAGCCATATCTTCTAGCTTGATTCGTTGAAGATTCTCTTCTGCTAGCTTAAATTGATTGGCATTTGATAGTAGGTTAGATAAGAGAACAGGAATGAATATTCCAATCATTGTGATTGTTAATAAAACTAGAATGAGCGCATACCCTTTTTCATTTTTTTGTTTTTTAATCATCATTTCCCTCACCTACTTCTCAATGTATCCATATAGTCTCGTTGTATTAGAATCGCTAAAGTTATGTTCGATTGATATATCTACTGAAACGACTGTTAATCCTAATTCATTTGTGAGTAATTCATCTGCACGGATGTAATATCTTTTATTATTAATATCAAAAAAATGAATGCCTTCTGTCTGATTATAGTGATCAAGATTTACAGAGTGGCTCTCCTTCACTTCTGTGAGAACTTTTTCCGCTATATTTACCGCCGTTAACCTGTCTTCCACTTTACTTGAAGAAAGTATTGACTGCGAAAATAAATTTAAGAAACTGATAATGAGGATCCCCATAATGACAATAGAAACTAAGATCTCAACTAATGTCAATCCATGTTCTTTTTTGAAATATTGTTTTACGTTCAGCATGTTTGTTCACCTCGTCTTTAGAAAAACCGAACTATACCATTCGAAGTATGCAGTTCTTATCATTATTTGATCATACAGATCTCAATAATGACATGTGCAAAATATATTTGAAAATGATTTTATTTAAGATTTTCTCTGTAATTAGATTTTATCATAGGGAGATTAGTTATTGTTTTATTTACGAATGTATTTCACTTGATCAGGACGTAAGCAGTAGAGGTGATCGATTTTATTCTCTTATGAAAATTAACACTCCCTTAACAATACTATAGTAAAATATACCCTGGAGAAAAGAATGTGGAAACTATTTAGGGGGAGCTTTTTTGAAACGTTTAGTTAAGGGGTTATTGCTAGTTATTTTGCTGAGCGGAATAACAGCTTGCAACCATGTGCCAGATGAAATTACTGTAGGTTTGATACCAGCGAGAGATGCTGCTGGTATGATTGAACAATTCACCCCGATGAAAGAATATATAGAGGATGAACTGGGTATTACGATTCAACTTGAAGTAACAGACGACTATGCTGAATTAATTCGTAAGATGGATGATCGGAAGGTTGATATCGCGTGGTTTGGGCCTTTTTCATATATTGCAGCTGAGATGGAGTTAGACCTTGAGCCCCTCGTTGTTCAATCACGGAAGGATACGGGTGTATATTATCATTCACTTATTTTGACAAAGGCCGATACACCTCATCAGTCGATTGAGAGCTTAAATCGAACTTCCTTTGCATTTGTAGAAAAAGGATCGACCTCAGGATATGTAATTCCACACGCTATGTTTACTAGTCGTGATATTGAATATGAAGATTACTTTAGTGAGATTGTTTATTCACAGTCTCATGATGGTGTTCTAACCGATATTATTAATGAAACTGTAACGGCTGGGGCTGTTGGAGATATAACGTACAATAAATGGTTATCAGACGGTTTAATAGATGAGGAAGAGTTACTCATTCTATGGAAATCAAGTGAGATTCCTGGTTCGCCATTTGTCGCACACGCTCAATTAAATGAGAAAGTAAAACAACGGTTTACTGAGGCGATGTTGGAGGTGCACGTAAAAGCACCTGAAGCATTAATACACTACAATAAAGCAATTGAATATTATGTCGAGGCTGATAAGCAAATGTATAATAGCATACGGAATATCTCTACGATTCTAGGAGATGAATATGTTGAGAATCAGTTTCTACGGGCGCAGTAAAGGCATGAGGCTATGGGGGCGGTGAACAGTATGAAGTCGACGAGTATTCGTTTTATCATCATCTATATGATTATCATTTTTGGGGTGTTAACAACAGCGGTCCTTGGGTTCTTTGTCTATAACAATAGTAAAAGTAGTATTGAATCTCAGTTCAATAATGAAGCCGATCTTATTTTAACTCATACAGCAAAAGACTTTAATGAAAAATTTATTCGAGCAGAAAGAGTAATCGGCTACTTAGCGGAGTTTCTTTTAAAAGATGCAGAAAATGAATTTGAAATAGAAACAAAACTTGAGGCTTTGCAATATGCGATGCCTTCAAGTTGGAACATGTTCTATGCTTCACCAGAAGGGACTATGTTTGCAGGAAGAGAAATTGACTTTCCAAGTAGCTATCGACCGAGCGAGCAAGAATGGTACGAAGAGGCACAAGCGAATCCTAATCAATTGATATGGACCGAGCCTTATTTAGATTATTTTACGCAACAGATTGTAATTACAGCTTCCCAAAGTATAGTAGATGAAAATGGACAATTATTCGGTGTGGTAGCGATTGATTATGCGATGGCTGATTTAAGTTCAACGATTAGTGATTACACCATAGGCGACGAGGGGTTTGTGATGCTACTAAGTCGTGATGGGACCATCCTTGGTAATAAAGGTGATTATATGATTGGTCGGACTCTTTTAGGAGATGATTTTGGAGCCAATATTTCCAACTTACAAGGGGGTTGGGTAACGCGAGAATTCGATGGACATCGATATGATCTTCGGGCTACTGAAACACTACAAAACGGGATGTACATAGTTACAGCGACTAATCAGGGAGAGATAGTCAAAAAAGTATTTCAAGCAAATTTATTAGTTTTTGTTGTTGGCCTGCTTGTTTTGTTGATCTTTAGTTACATGTTGTATTCGATGGCTCAACGAGGAATAAAGCCTTTAGCTAAATTAGTTCAACTAATGGGAAGCGCGGAGGCTGGTAATTATGATGTTCGGGCAGAGGTGCGAAACTATTATGAGGTGACAAGGTTGACGAATGGATTTAACAGCATGCTCGAGGCCATTCAAAAAAGAGATGATGATATTATCAAATCACATAATGAATTGAAAGCTACTGAAGAAGAGCTTAGAAAAAAATACTGTGAATTAAAAACAAGTCGAGCAGAGATCGAGAGACTTGCAAGCTTTGATTCATTGACAGGGTTGTTAAACAGACGTAGCTTTAAAGAAAAATTGAATACCCATCTCCTACATCATCAAAACGGAACGTATTCGGCTGTCTTTTTTGTTGATCTTGATAACTTTAAAATCGTTAATGATACGATGGGTCATTCAATGGGAGACCACCTCATACAGCAAGTGTCTGAACGCTTATCTTCCATTCAATTCGATAAAAAGTTAATTGCTCGTATTGGTGGGGATGAATTTATCCTATTTGTCGAAGGGTTATCCTCGTTAGAGAACGTTCAGAGTGCAGCGAAGGATTTGCTTAATGTGTTAAAGCAGCCCGTGTACTTAGACTCAATCCCATTTATAGTGACAGCAAGTGTGGGGGTAGCGGTGTCGCCTTTACATGGAGATTCCTCTGAACAATTAATGAAATACGCGGATATGGCCATGTATCGAGCCAAATCGATTGGAAAGAATCAATTCAGTGTTTATGATGAGAAGTTAGCAAAAGAGATAGAACGGAAGATTTGGATTGAGCGAGGGATTCAACATTGCTTAGAGAATCAAGAGTTTCATCTATTCTTTCAACCGATTTATAGCATGAATCAAGAACGTGTCACGAATGTAGAGGCCTTGTTACGTTGTTCGTCGGATTATTTGAAGGAAATTCCCATTTTTGAAATCATTCAGGTGGCAGAAGAGACGGGACAAATTATAAGTATTGATAATTGGGTTTTAAGAGAAGCATCTAAACGAGCGAAAGAGATGAATGAGAGACGATCAACCCGTGAGATTATTAAAGTTTCTGTAAACATTTCAGCGATGCATATCGCACATGCAGATTTTATTGGTCATGTCTTAACTATACTCCGTGAAGTAGATGTAGATCCGAGTTTGATTGAGCTAGAAATCACGGAAACGGCTGTAATGGAGAGATTCGATGTGAATAAAGACAAATTGAAAGAATTAAGAGCTCTCGGTATTTCCATTCACTTGGATGATTTTGGGACGGGGTATTCGTCGCTCAATTATTTGAAAGATTTATCAATCGATTACGTCAAGCTCGACAAATCATTTATTGATCATATGGCTTACTCTGAAAAAGATGCAGGGATTGTGAAGGCAATTCTCAGGCTAGCACATCATGCAGGTTTGAAAGTGATTGTTGAAGGGGTTGAAACGAAAGAGCAATACGAACTTCTTCAGTTATTTCGATGTGATTACGTCCAAGGCTATTACATTAGCAAACCAAGAAGACTCAATGAACTCACTGAGTGTACGGAAAGCAAATTAATGCTCGTTTAATAAATACTAACGTGAAAAGGTCCGCACCTTCTAGAAGGTGCGGACCTTTTTTATTACACTTTAAATTTTTCAATCTGAGTCATAAGCTCTTCTGTAATACGGTTTAAGTGGTCAATTGAGCTTTCAATCTCTTTCATCGAAGCCTCTTGTTCCTCGGAGGCGGCTGCAATATTTTCAGAGTTTCCAGACACTGTTCTAATTTCCTCCATGATCTTCTTTGTGTTTGAAGTCAAGGCCTGGGCTCGTCTATTAATGGTAGAAGATGATTCAACAATTTCGTTCATCTGTATTGATACATGCTCTGTGTCATTAGCAATTTCAATAAAGGAGTGGCTAGCTTGAGCAATCTTTTCTTTTCCGCTATTCACTTCTTTAATTACACCTTGAACAGATGCGACAGAGCTATCGGTTTCTTTTTGAACTTCACTGATTAAACGGCCGATTTCTTTGGATGAATCAGCCGATTTCTCTGCTAGCTTTCTTACTTCCGCAGCAACAACAGCAAAGCCACGGCCTGACTCACCAGCACGTGCCGCTTCAATCGCTGCGTTTAAGGCTAATAAATTCGTTTGTTCAGTAATGTCTGTGATCACATCAATGATTTGATTAATTTGATCTGTTTTGGCTTTTAAACTAGTAATAGTTGTCATATAATCGTTAATCACATCAACGGCATGTTCCATTTTTTGCATCGACTCTTTGGCAATGAAGCTTCCATCACTTGCTTTCGTACTAGTAGTTGCTGATCTTTTTGCAAGCTCTTTTGCGTACGTATCTACTTTTTCCAGCTCATCTGTTAGCAACTGAATCGCTTCTAAATTCGCAGCTGTCTTTTCAGAATTCCCCTCAACAGCCGTAGCAAGCTCTTGAATTGCCTCAGTCACTTGTGATGTAGCGTTAGAATTTTCATTAATTGTAGCAGTAAGTTCCTCTGAGAAACTTTGAATCTCGATTGAAGAACCACTTACTTGATGAACAATTTGTTGCAATTCATTTTTCATGGTATTGATACTTATCGACAAGTCACCAATTTCATCCTCGGAATTTACTCGAATGTCTTCGGATGTTAAGTCACCATGACTAATATCCTCAGCTGTTTCTTTGACATCAATCAATGAACGTGTCACTCTTCTAACGATCCATGCAATAACGACTACAATTAAGGCAAGAATAACGATAGCAACAAGGACTAGAACGAATAACATACTATAGACCGGCTCGTAAAATTCATCCGTGTAGGCGCCGATGGCAATATGCCAATCCCATGGCTCGAAGTAGGTAGTAGATAATACTTTTTCGCGAACCGCACCACTAGGTTCAACCCAGTCGTATCGATAAAAAGACTCTGTAGATGATTCATTTAAGGCGACGATATCTTGAATTACGTATTTACCTGAGTCATCTTGGATTTCCGAACCATCTTGCCCTTCAAGTGCTGGATGCATGGCGGCTGTATACGTAGAATCCCAAGCAAAAACATAGCCGTCATCTCCAAATACAAATGCAGACTGAGAAAAATCTCGTCGACCTTCACTATCCGTTGGTCCAAGGATGCTCTCTTTAGCTATCTCTTTTGCTTCCTCTTCTGTTAGATTGCCATTCACGGTTTGTTGATGAAGTGTTTGTATTAATGATGTACTTCCTAATACAATATCCTCTAAGTTACTTTCTCCGAACTCTCCAAATCCTTGTTTGGCAATGATGTAGGATGCTGCTGTCATTCCACATGTAAGTAAAAATGTAACGAGTACGGAGAAGATAATGATCTTAGCTGTTAAGCTTTTTTTAACGGCTTTCATTTGGTGCCCCCTTATTTCTATCTAGTATTATCTCCCTGCTCATTATATCGTAGCTAATGGTGTTTTTATGAAGAAGAGTGTAGAAAAAGCTCGAAAATTACAAGGTGATTAGATATGAAAGTGATCTATTTAAGCATTTTTTTGTTCGTAGCAACTATAGATTGTTCTTCTGTTTAATATTTGAGATAATAAATTAATACTTATTAGCAGAATTGCTGAAAAAGGAAGGTACATATGTCCGAGCAGAATATAACTAGGATTCATTTAAATGGAAAAGAGTTGATCTTAATTGGAACAGCTCATGTCTCAAAACAAAGTGCAGAAGAGGTCAAGCAAGTAATTATTGCAGAACAACCTGATTCGGTTTGTATTGAGTTAGACGAACAACGCTATCAATCTGTGACAGAGGATAGTAAATGGAAGAACATGGACATATTTAAGGTGATAAAAGAAAAAAAAGCAACACTTCTCCTTATGAACTTATTTATCTCTTCGTTCCAAAAAAGGATGGCAAAACAATTTGGTATCAAGCCCGGCCAAGAGATGATCCAAGGTATTGAATCAGCCAAGGAAGTAGGAGCCGAATTGGTTCTTGCTGACCGTAACATTCAAATCACATTTGCGAGAATTTGGCATGGTGTTGGCTTTTGGGGACGTGCAAAGTTACTAATGTCGATTGTTTACAGCGTTTTTAATAATGAAGAGATTTCTGAAGAGGAACTTGAACGAATGAAGACCGAGGATATGTTAAATACGATGTTACATGACTTAACTGTTTCATTTCCGAGATTAAAGAAGCCTTTAATTGATGAACGTGATCAATATTTAGCACAAAAAATTAAAGACGCACCAGGGGACAAGATTGTGGCTGTTCTTGGAGCTGCACACGTTCCTGGTATTAAAGAAGAAATTAAAAAAGATCATGATTTAGAAAAACTCAACGAGCGTCCAAAAAAGTCAATTGCACCCAAATTAATTGGCTGGATGATACCGATTTTCATTTTAAGTTTAATAGGTTATGCATTTTATGCCAATCCAGAAGTTGGAGCGAACTTAACGATGAGTTGGATTTTGTGGAATGGTACTTTTGCAGCCATTGGAGCCGCTGTGGCACTTGGTCATCCACTAACCATCATCGCAGCATTTTTAGTAGCACCGATTAGTTCTCTGTATCCATTGCTTGCGGCTGGGTGGTTTGCTGGTATTTTAGAAGCTTATATGAGAAAGCCAAAGGTAGGCGATTTTGAACGCCTGTCGGATGATGTATTCACGTTAAAAGGCTTTTGGAATAATAAGGTGACACGGATCTTGCTGGTCGTTGTCTTAACGAACCTAGGAAGTACATTAGGCACATTTATTGGTGGCGCTGACGTAATCCGTATCTTCATTCAAAATATTTTCGGAGCATAGTAAGAAAGCTGGTTTTTACCAGCTTTCTTTTTTAATTTCTATGAAAAAGCTTTTAAGGCATTAACCTTTGTAAGATTACCTACATATGTTGAATGAAAAGGACTCAGGAGGGTGATTTAGTGAAGGGACATATTCGACATTATTATGCGGGAGGAAATACAGCGAAAGGGTTTTATAGTCTGTATGATTCAGCCATTGATGAACTTGATCGTCTCTACATTTTAAAAGGAGGTCCAGGTACAGGGAAGTCAACATTAATGAAAGCGATTGGTGAAGAAATGGTCTCAAACGGGATCGATGTTGAGTACTTACATTGTTCTTCTGATACTCATTCAATTGATGGAATCATAATTCCTAAGCATAAGCTTGGAATTGTCGATGGAACACCTCCTCATGTTATCGAACCAAAAGCACCAGGGGTCGTAGAGGAATATGTCAATCTCGGGGTAGCGTGGGATCGTGAGAAGCTGATGCCACATAAAGAGGAAATTCTTCAATTAACGAAACAAATTTCTGAGCTTTTTCAGAAAGCTTATGATACATTCGCCGCCTCGCTCCGTGCTCACGATGACATTGAAGAGATCTATATTGCTAATATGGATTTTGTTAAGGCTGACCAATTAGCAGAAGAGTTGATCGAGAAGTTTTACGGAGAAGAAATGATCGGGAAGACTTCAAGTGTGAAACATCGATTTCTCGGTGCAGCTACTCCTGTAGGGGCTGTGGATTTTGTTCAAAACTTAACAGAAGATATTTTGGATCGTTATTTCATTAAGGGGCGAGCAGGATCAGGAAAGTCAACGATGCTAAAGAAAATCGCGCGAGCAGGAGAAGAACGAGGATTCGATGTGGAAGTGTATCATTGCGGCTTTGATCCCAATAGTTTGGATATGGTAATTATCAGGGAAAAAAGCATAGCGATTTTTGATAGTACAGCTCCGCATGAATATTTTCCGGAGCGAGATGGAGATCATATCGTTGATGTATATGAGCGATGTATTAATGAAGGAACTGATGAAACGTTTGCCGAAGACATTGCTCGGACGACTCAATCATATAAGGAGAAAATGAAAAAAGCGATCTCCTTTTTGTCGGAAGCAAAAACACAAAGAGATCAACTAGAAGCAATCTACATCGAGGCGATGGACTTCACTAAAGTAGATCGCATTCGTGAAAATCTACTGCAAGAAATTCTTGAATGTATAAGTGAATAAAGTTGTTTTACTAGGTGCTTTGAAACCTCTATTCAAAGTGCCTCTTTAGTAATGGGACATCTTGAAAGACAAGACACAAGGATTGACTAATTTATTAAAACTTCCGATTTAATGTAAGTGGACCAAATATTGTTGATTCTTCTGAAAACTAAGAAATATAATTAACAAGGAAGTAACTAGTACAAAGAAAGTGGATTCTTGAATAGGATTTAGTTATATTAACTTAGTAATATAGTTTGCTGCTGATAATTTAATTAAAGAGGAGGGTTATATGAAGCATACTGGTCGAATATCAAGCATCCTATTAGTGATGGTCATTCAAACGGCACACGTGATCTATTATATGAATCGAGATGGGTATGTTGATTTTATTGGTTGGATTGGATATCCTCTGTTGCTCTTGATTTCATACTGGACGGGATTGCAATATGATAAGGCGAATTATTATTCTGCGAAAGACCCACTGACGGACTTATACAATCGACGCTACATGATGAAATATTTTAAGAAATATTCACGTATGGCGAAAAGTAGAAAAAAAAAGCTCTTTATCCTTCTTTTTGATTGTGATCGTTTTAAAGAAATCAATGATCGCTATGGTCATGCCGTTGGGGATCAAATCCTTAGAGAAGTTGGTAAAGTGTTGTCGTATAAACGAAAAGAACTTTTTAGTGTAGCGAGATGGGGCGGGGATGAGTTTTTGGCGGTCGGTTGTTGTCAGGATCATACTGAGGTTCAGAGGTTAATGAAGGAACTAACACAGGCCTTTTATAATATTAAGGTGGAAAAAGTCAATGGACCGATCTCTATTTCCATTGGTTCAGTGATTCAAGAAGATGCAAATGGTTGTATGCATGAGTTAATCAGCGCTGCTGATGCATCGATGTATAATGAAAAGGGACGAGACAGACTTGTATACACAGAAAAAGAAAGTCTTCATTCTGTATGAAAAGTCTTTAAAGGCGAACTCCTTATTCAAAGAAGAATGATCTATATGGTCATTCTTTTTTTGATGCTGCTCAGATGTTTTAACATGTCTAGAAAGAGGAACTTAGACATGTTAGGAAACGGTAGATGGTTCAGTTTCTACATAGGACTTACTTATGGTACGATCTACATATTGAAAAAAATCCCAAGGGGTGAGCATAATACAATGTATGATCCAACTATTTTTGATAATTTAAAAGTCGCGTTTGAGAATTATATATATGATCTAGATAATTTAGATGAGATGATTGCGATTAATCATCGTATCGATCGAATTGAGATGTCCGTCATGGCAAGAGAGTTTGCAATGTGCTTTTCCTTGCGCCAACGTCCGGATGTCTCAGCTAAGATTTCTTTACAGACATCAGTTCAGGATCTAGCCTCAGAAATATTAGAAAGAGATGACGATGATATCGGATGCTTATTATCGGTTCAATTCCAAATGCATGTATCAGATGTTGAGAAGAAATGTCCTGAAATTGAAGAGATATTAGCTGATATTTGGCAACCTGAAGTACCAATTACTCAAACGTTAAGTTGGGAATACGGCAAACGAGAAACGAGCTACGAGAATTTGATCACTGTCTCATTCCCATCAAAGATCAATGAGGAACAAATGGAACAGATACCTGAATTTATTGATCACGTATTATGGAGTTTACGGAAGTTATAGAGGTGATGATATGAATCAGATAGAGCAAGCCCTTCAACGAATTCGTGACGCAAATGAAGATTTTAACCAAATCGATTCAAGGCTAAAAGAAGATATGCTAGTGTATCTTGATTATTATCAACTAACGTGTTCGGAAGTGGAACATCGTTATGGATATGAAGAAATTGATGGGAAGAGGATTTTCTTACAGTCTTTCTGGCCTAAAGAAGCAAAAGCCGTAGTCTTAGTCGTTCACGGGTATTTTGATCATACAGGGACGATGAGTTCTTTGATTCGTTATTTGACGAGTCATGGGTACGCTGTTTTCAGCTATGATCTAGAAGGTCATGGCTTATCAAGTGGAGAACGTGCTTGTATAGATGATTTCACTCAATATGTCGAGGTGTTTAAAGCGATCAGTCAACGACATATCTTCCAAGCCTCACTTCCAAATGCAGTGATTGCTCATAGTACGGGGGCCGCTGTGGTGATCGATTGCGTTCTTCGTTCGAGCGCTTTTCATAAGGTCGTTTTATTAGCGCCACTAGTCCGTTCTTATAGATGGCATGTTTCAAGGTTTGGACGAAAGGTAATTGGACCACTTTTTCAATCAGCCAAACGAGTATATCGTGTGAACTCTTCTAGTGAAGGGCATCTAAATTTTGTGAAGAAGGACCCACTGCAACATGATCTCTTACCGTTTCGGTGGCTAGATGCGCTTTATAACTGGAATTTACGTATTAAGGAGCAGGCAGAATCTAACAAGAAAGTCCTTGTTATTCAAGGTAATTTAGATAAAACGGTGGACTGGCGTTACAATTGTCCTTTTATTCATGAAAAGTTACCGAATAGTGAAATAGTCATGGTTGATGGAGGAGATCATCAACTGATCAATGAGAGTATGCCGATAAGAGAATTAACATTTTCATTAATTGATCAGTATTTAAAAGAACAATAAGAGAATTATTATATGATTATAGTGAGTGGAATGAAATCCATTTAATTAGAGAGGAGAGGATGATTATGATGAACGAAAAGGTGACAATCCGCTCTTTCGGCGATACGTCAATCATTGTCTCGTTTGGTAATGAGATTGATAGCAATATACATAACCGAGTAAAGGCATTTACAGAGTATCTTGACAGACATCCTATTGTCGGGATGGTTGAGTATGTCTTAGCTTTTACAAGTGTGACTATTTTTTATGATCCTCTTGAAGTTGTTCAACGGAAGAGGACAGAGGAAGTGTATTCACCGTATAAACTCGTGCGAATAGAAGTGGAAGAGGCACTTTCGAAGGTGAAATCGACGCAATCAAATCGCGGAAGACAGGTGGAAATTCCTGTTTATTATGGTGGTGAATATGGAGAAGATTTAGAATTTGTCGCAAGCCATAATGAATTGTCTGTAGAAGAAGTCATCGACATTCACTCATCTGCAGAATACCTTGTGTATATGATTGGATTTGCACCTGGATTTCCATACTTAGGAGGGGTGTCAGAGCGTATTGCTACGCCACGAAGATCAAGTCCACGGTCTTCCATTTCAAAAGGATCAGTCGGTATTGCAGGGAAACAGACTGGTGTATATTCATTATCAACACCTGGTGGTTGGCAAATTATAGGGCGCACACCATTGGAACTGTTTCGCCCTCATGAGAAGACCCCGTCTTATTTGCAACCAGGTGATCGGATTCGATTTACTCAAATTACACTAGATCAATACCACGCATATAAGGAGGAAGTTTGATGAGCATAAAAGTATTACGCCCAGGGCTATTAACAACGATTCAAGATCTAGGTCGTTATGGTTATCAGAAGTATGGCGTAATTGTCAGTGGAGCAATGGATACCTATGCTCATCGAATGGCAAATATCTTAGTTGGTAATAATGAAGGAGAGGGTTGTCTTGAAATTACCCTCACAGGACCTACTCTCGAAATAAAAACAGATGTGTTACTTTCAATTACTGGAGGCAACCTATCTCCAAGCATCGGGAACCGTCAACTTCCTTTATGGAGACCCGTGTTTGTAAAAAAAGGAAGCATCATCCGTTTTGGAAAAGGTCTCTCTGGATGCAGAGCTTATGTAGCTGTTGCTGGCGGGTTTAATGTGGCTGATGTTATGGGAAGCAAAAGTACATACATACGAGCAGAAATCGGAGGATTTCATGGACGAGCGTTACAAGAAGGAGATGAGATTCGTATTGGAAAAGGGGAGTCTGCTCATTTTCATTACTTCTCTAACACCTTGAAAAAATCCGGAACCAAACTTTTTTATGCACCGACTTGGCGAACGAAATCTCATGTGAATCAAGCGAAGAATGAGGTTTTGATACGAGTTATGCAAGGCACCCATCACGATCTATTTACAGAAGAGGCACAAAAGCAGTTCTTTACCAGCTCGTTTCATGTGACACCTCAGTCAGATCGAATGGGGTACCGGTTAAAAGGGCCACAGCTTGAGTTAAACAAAGAATATGATGTGATTTCTGAAGCTGTACCATTAGGAACGATTCAAGTTCCGTCGGATGGCAACCCAATTATTCTATTAGCAGATCGTCAAACAACAGGGGGATACCCGAGAATCGGGCAAGTGATCTCGGTCGATATTCCTAAGCTAGCACAGCTCAAACCAGGTGAAAAAATTGTTTTTAATGAAGTTACTTTAGAAGAAGCTGAGAATCTTTACTTAATGAGGGAACGAGAGTTTAAAGATGTGAAGATGGGAATTTGGTTGAAGTGGCTTAATGATTAAGGCATGTGAAAAAATACGGACGCTATGGATCTGAGGAAAGGTGAACACGTTGAAACCAAACTCACTAGATGAACAACAAGGAAAAATGACAGCAAAAGAACGTCTAAGTGCAATGATGGGAGCGGCATTTTTAATGGCTACTTCTGCGATCGGACCAGGCTTTCTAACCCAGACTGCTGTATTTACAGAAGAATTATTGGCAAGCTTTGCTTTTATTATTTTAGCCTCGATCATTTTAGATATCGGAGCACAAATGAACATTTGGAGAATTATAGCCGTTTCAAAAATGAGAGGACAAGAAATTGCGAATGCAGTCTTCCCGGGTCTTGGTTATGTCGTGGCGTTTTTTATCGTGTTAGGCGGACTTGCGTTTAACATTGGTAACGTAGCTGGTGGAGGTCTTGGTGTCAACGCCCTAATGGGGCTTGATACGAGAATTGGTGCTGTGATGACAGGAGCAATTTGTATTTTGATCTTTTCACTAAAAGAAGCGAATGTAGCGATGGACAAAATTGTTCGTTATCTAGGAGGGTTGATGATTCTCCTAACGACATATGTCATGTTCGTGAGTAAGCCTCCTTATGCAGAAGCTGCGTTACGTACTGTAGCTCCGCTTGAATTGGACTTTTTAGCCCTTATCACCGTGGTAGGAGGTACAGTCGGCGGTTACATTACCTTCGCTGGTGGACATCGATTATTAGAAGCTGGAATCTCCGGGAAAGAAAACATTCGTCAGGTGACCAATACCGCGGTGTCTGGGATCGTGGTTGCTTCCATTATGAGATTCATTCTTTTCCTAGCCGTACTTGGTGTCGTTTCAGCTGGCTTTGCTTTAAACGCTGAGAACCCGACAGCTTCTGTTTTCCAAATTGCGGCAGGTGAGGTAGGATATCGCATATTCGGTCTTGTCTTGTGGGCGGCTGGAATTACGTCTGTTATTGGAGCAGCTTATACATCTGTTACCTTTTTAACGACGTTCCACTCAAGCATTGAGAGAAATAAAAATTATTGGACGATCGGATTCATCGTCTTTTCTACAGCGGTCTTTTCCATCATTGGTCGTCCTGTGACTTTGTTGATTTTAGCTGGGGCATTTAATGGCTTGATTCTTCCATTAACACTATCATGTGTACTGTTAGCGGCACATCGATCGAAAATTGTCGGTGACTACAAACACCCAATATGGATGACTGTTTTTGGTGCGATCATCGTACTTTTAACTATCTATTTAGGTATCTATACATTAATTCAGATGGTTCCACAGTTATTCGGCGCGTAAAGGGAGGAATTATATTTATGAAGCAAATAGATTTAAATTGTGATTTAGGAGAGAGTTTTGGCTCCTATACAATTGGTCAAGATGAGCTGATTTTAGATCATATTTCATCAGCGAACATCGCTTGTGGTTATCATGCAGGCGATCATAATGTGATGGCAAAGACCGTGAAGATGGCAAAAGAAAAAGGGGTGAGCATCGGTGCTCATCCAGGGTTTCAGGATTTAATGGGGTTTGGTCGACGAGTGATTGAGACAAGTCAAATAGACATCTATAATTCGGTTGTTTATCAAATCAATGCGTTAAAAGGGTTCTGCCAACTATATAATGTACGTATGAAACACGTGAAACCACATGGAGCTTTGTATAATATGGCCGCAAAGGATGCTGGGGTTGCCAAAGCCATTGCTGAGGCTGTCTATGATGCAGATGCTACTCTAATTTTATTTGGGTTATCAGGCAGTGAGCTAACGAAAAAAGGAGAAGAACTTGGTTTAACAGTCGCTCATGAAGTTTTTGCAGACCGTACGTACCAACGCGATGGTTCATTAACACCACGAACACAGACAAATGCGCTTCTTCACGATACAGATGAAGCTGTGAAGCAAGTATTGCAAATAGTTCAAACAGGAACGGTGGTTGCAGTAGACGGAACGACGATTCCAATAAAATCAGATACCATCTGCATACACGGGGACGGGGAGCATGCGTTAGCGTTTGCTGATAGTTTAAATAAAATCATAACAACGAATGGCATTAAGATTAAACCTATACAGCAAGGCATTACCATGTTTGAAGATTCATCAGACAAAGCTTAGAAGAAATTATAAATAAACAAAAAAATAAGACTGCAGCAAAAGATTTATGCTGTAGTCTTATTTTTGATTGTTTCATTACTTACCTGATTTTTGGCTTCTTCTAACATGGCATTTATGGATTGTATGTACTCTTTTAAACTCATGATTTTTTCTCCTCCAATGGTTGTTTTGTTGTTACAAGTATTATTGCCATATTCGTTATTCTATAAACCTATCAACTAAATAATAGTACGAAAGTCGGTATGGGTAAGCGTTTCTTGACACTTATTTTCTAAAAATTGATTAAGTGGTTTAGCATTAGGGAATCGATGAAGTATTGAGATAAGGGAGGAAAAAATGTTGAAAAAAATTAATGATGACATAAAAGCGTATCTAGAGAAGATTATTAAAGAAGAGAAGCAAGAAGCGAGAGATGGCAAAATTCCTGAGTATATTGAAAAAATAGACAACGAAGATCACGGGGCTATTTCTGTCGCAATCACAGGCCTTGATGGTCGGTGCATTCAAGCGGGTGATGATGATGGGAAATTCTCAATTCAAAGTATTTCTAAAGTGATTTCACTTGCTGTTGCATTGATGGACCGTGGCGAGGAAGAAGTATTTAAACATGTTGGCAAAGAACCGACTGGCGATCCTTACCATTCAATAAGTAAGATGGAGCTTCAGCAGGACGGAGGGCCATTAAACCCTATGGTCAATGCCGGTGCTATTGCTGTAGTCGGTCAAATTAAAGGGAGTTCTGTCGATGAGAAGTTTGGTAAGGTACTAGACTTAACTCGAAAGCTCGCAGCCAATGATCAGATCGACTATAGCGAGAATATCGTCGAGGCAGAAGGTCATGACATGAATCGTGCTCTGTTTTTCTATAATCGGTACGTTGGATTTGTTAAAGGCGAGATAGAAGATGTTCTACCCGTTTATTGGAGAATGACATCGATTGAGATGACGATTACAGATCTTTCTCGTATTGCTGCAGTTATTGCCAATTATGGACAAGATCTTGATACAGGTGAGCAGCTTATACCAAGAGATGTTGTCAAAGTGTTAAAGACGTTTATGGTCACATGTGGCATGTATGATCAATCTGGTACATTTGCTGTAGATATAGGCATTCCTGCTAAAAGTGGAATTTCAGGTGGAATTATGGCTGCGATACCAGGTCGAATGGGTATTGCTGTTCTTGGACCAGACTTAAATCGACACAATAACAGCATAGCTGGTATTCGTCTATTAAAGAAGATATCAGATCAGTGGGATTTAAGTTTGTTTAATCAATAAAACAGAAGTTTACCCTCCATAAAAAAGGCGCCCCTGGTGCAGGCGCTAAAAAAATAGGAGGTTTTTATACGGTTATGGAGAAAGTTAACCTACAACAAATAAAAGTAGAGTAAACGAATAAAATAGTTGTTGTTTCCTAATGCATCCCCAACGCATCAAGAATAGTACAGTTTACGCAGAAGAAAAAAGTTTGCATAGACAAGCGACATGTTTGTACAAGAAATCCGCAAGTACCGTTGTTTATATAGTGACTTGATATAGGAATGGGTGCTTGAAAAGGGTATAGTTAAGTAAAACATAAGGGTGAGATATATTGGAGACAAAAAGTCCTATCATAAAAAAGCTACAATTAAAAGATCAATCCACTCCAGTCCTAATTGTTAATGCACCGATCGAGTACAAGGAGGTCATGGAGCAATTCTCTGCCCCTCTTCATACAGAACGCGTGGAACAAGAGTATTTTTTTATTCAAGTATTTGGAACAGAAAAAGATACACTTCAAGCAAATGTGAAAGAACAAGTTCGAGCGATAGCCGATGATGGACTTTTTTGGGTTTGTTATCCCAAAAAGACATCGAAAGCCTATAAAGGCTCAGATTGTAGTCGGGATATAGTCGGCGCGATGTTAGCTGATGAGGGGTATGAGCCTGTTCGACAAGTAGCAATTGATGAAGATTGGTCAGCACTCCGATTTCGTAAAGTTGAACATATCAAGTCGTTGAAACGCAAAGTCGCAGTGTCAGAGAAAGGAAAGCAACGAATTTCAGAATAATTAAAGACCACCTCATTAAAATGCTTGCTCTTATGCAAAAACAGTGGTTACAATGAGAGTATAATCCTTTGTTTCTGCGACTTTTGACACAAGCAGGACATCTGTTAAATTGAGGTGGATCTACATATGAGTATGAAAAAAACAGACCAAGAAATTTTTGATGCGATCATTACAGCCGCTCCATTTATTCAACGAGCTGCGAAGGAAGAAATCGCAATTTCGATTTGCGATCATGAAACATGGTTGCTTCAGCTTGATCACCCCACATTAGTGTTAGGCAATAAAACGGGCGATCCCGTATCGAAAGATGATCCAGTGATTCAAAGTGCTTTAAACGGCCAAGGTGGGATGGGCCGACCTCCATATGAAGTGTATGGAATGCATTTCTTTGGTAAAACGTCTCCTATCATCAATGATGGACGTGTAATCGGTGCAATCGGTATGGCTTACAATATTGAAATATTAATGAAGATGGAAACAAATATTGAGAAATTAAATAATATTACAGCGAGCATTCAGCAATTAATTGAGAAAATCATTGCACAAGCAAGCCAGCTAAGCATAACGAATAATGAACTATATGTACTTTCTGAGCGCTCAAAAGAAAATTCTGAAGAGGTTAATCAGATCCTTGATTTAATGAACAATATTTCAAGACAGACGAACATCCTTGGACTCAATGCGAGTATTGAAGCTGCCAGAGCAGGAGATGCAGGAAAAGGTTTTTCAGTTGTTGCTAACGAGGTGAGGTCAGTGTCGAAAGAGACAGCTTCATCTTCAGACAAGATCAATCATTCAATCTCAACCATCGAAGATAATCTTTCTCAAATGATTATGAGCTTAACAACAATTCGTGGTTTGACAGAAGATCAGACGTTATTAGTAGAGAACGTCGCAGCGACACTAGATACACTCTCTACAATTATCCGTGAATTACACAGTTATATGAAAACGCTAGGCTAAGCATTAGGCAATCTCATCAATATTGATGAGATTGTCTTTTTTTTGTGAGGGAAGCTAGTCGTATTATAAAAACTAGTGAACTATTAAGTCTGTGTGAAGGGTAGCTAGTGTTTACACAC
The DNA here is from genome assembly GCF_002797325.1 of Bacillus sp. FJAT-45037. Taxonomy (GTDB): domain Bacteria; phylum Bacillota; class Bacilli; order Bacillales; family Bacillaceae_D; genus Alkalihalophilus. The sequence goes on from NZ_KZ454938.1 coordinate 151,458, forward strand.
CACAATCAATATATAAGCTATAACTTTTATCAGTTTGTAATGCTAGATTTACACTTGCTCAATACTTTTCCTTTAGTATAGATCTTGTATGAAATACTGGTTGAAGAGTAAATGAGGGAAAAGTGTAGAAATTTGGTTTGATGTCTACATTTAAAACAGTTAAGCGGGTGAGGTTCAATCTCCCCTGCTTTCTTCAATAATTATCAAAGCATCTATCGTCAAGCTCTCCTTTTGAAGCATAGAACAAGAATCTACTCAAGAACAATCGGAAGACTAGAAATGAGTGAAAGAAAATGAAAACGAGGAAAAAACAGAGTAACTCTGTGACAGTTGTATCCTTGATCACTGCTTTATGTTTACTAGGTGATTCAATGCTCTATGTTGCGCTGCCTATTTACTATGAAAATGTTGGGTTGGCTTCACTATGGGAGGTCGGATTAATTCTATCAGTGAATAGATTCGTTCGAATTCCTATTAACCCGATAGTGGGGAAGGTCTATCGTAAGCTACCTTTACGTGTTGGTTTATTAATTGCTATTGTGTTAGCAGTGACAACAACGATTGGTTATGGTATCGGCTACGGATTATTTACTTGGTTAATCTTAAGAATCTTATGGGGTGTGGCATGGTCATTTTTACGGTTAGGTGGATTTTTACTCGTTATTGATCAATCAAATGATTCAAACCGTGGGGAGAATATAGGGCGATACAATGGGCTATACAGGCTAGGAAGTTTAGGAGGAATGTTAGGAGGCGGAATCTTAGCTGCATTAATAGGGTTTGAACATACTGCGATTTTATTTGGTTTATTGATGATAAGTGGTATTCCGATCATTATCCGTATGCTTCCTAGAGATGTAACAGCCTCAAAGAAGGGTTCAGTTAGTGGTTCATCTAAACCGAAAATAATGTTACCGCAATCAGGCTCTATAATTGCTGTTGTCGCCAGTGGAATGATAATTTCTTTTTTGATTCAAGGGGTATTTAGTTCATCTATCAGTCTAGTAATGGCTACTCATTACGGAGATGAATTAATGATCGTTGGCTTCACTATAGGTGTAACTGCCGTAGCGGGGATATTACAAGGTGTTCGATGGTTATGGGAGCCGTATTTAGCAAGGAAATTTGGACAATGGTCTGACGGTAGACAAGGAAGATTACCAATCTATATATCCGCTCTAATTGTATCGATGGTCGGGTTTTTATTAATTCCGATTCAATTTTCATTAGTTTTATGGGTTGTTTTCGCTTTGATTGTGATGGCTGCATCCACAGCATTAACGACTATCAATGATACGATCACAGCAGATATTGCAAAACAAAGCGATGCGAACCAGGTGCTGACAACTTACACAGTATTTTTAGATGTAGGGGCGGCGCTTGGACCATTATTCATCTATGGGGTTTTATCATGGGGGGCTAGCCTTCAACTCATTTTTTCTTTTTCTGCTTTGTTATTTCTAATATTAGCCATGTTTTGGTCTTATGTACTTCAAAAAGAATATTCAAATGCTATTACGTTATAACAGTGAACAACCCTCCACATTTTTTAAAAAGTGGAGGGTTTTCTCAATCTGCTAAAAAGGTAAAATTACTATAATTACCTGGGTAGCTCGATTGATAGTATCTTTGATTGAATCAGCATAGACTGCAATTTTTCAGGTGGGACTGGCTTACTGAATATAAAGCCTTGAATTTTTAAAGAAGAAGAAAGTTGTCCGAAAAATTGTAGCTGACTGATTGTTTCAACTCCTTCGATCACCACATCCATCTGTAACTCTTTAGCAAGATAAATGACACTTTTGACAATCGCTTGTGCTTTAATATCTTCATCTATTTGTTGGACGAGTTGTTTATCGATCTTAATTGTATCTAGGTTATATTTCATCAGATACGACAGAGAAGAATAGCCTGTGCCGAAATCATCTAAAGAAAATGTCACACCGAGTTCTCTTAAGTCGTTCATTTCTTTTAAGGCGACGTCTTGATGTAACACTGATGATTCCGTAATTTCTAACTCAATAAGCTCGGCTGGCACATGATGTTTTTCCATACACTCTTGAACATAATCTTTAAACTTAGATCTCATTAATCGCTTTGGGGAGACGTTAATCGAGATTGGAACAATAGGGACTCCCGCTTCGAGCCAGGTACGAATTTGTGCACAGACGGTATCAATCACCCAATCACCGATTTCAAAGATCAAACCGTTCTCCTCAGCGAGAGGAATAAACTGAGCAGGTGATACATTTCCCCAATCTGGATGCTGCCATCGTAAAAGAGCCTCGGCTCCAGAGATTGTCCCATCATCGGCTTCGACTTTAGGTTGATAATGAAGATGTAATTGTTGTTCTGATATGGCTTGTCTTAAATCTTTCTCTAATTGAAATGTTTTATAAGATTCAAGATTCATACTTGGTGTATAGAATTGGTAATCAGAGCGATGAGTACGCTTTACTCGTTGCATCGCGATATAAGCTAAATGAAGTAATTGGTTTGATTTCTTTCCATCAGCTGGATAAGAGCTGATTCCTATGCGTGTTGTTAACAACACTTCATATTCATTAATAAGAAGAGGTTTCTTCGATTCTTGAATAATTGCCTCAGCTAGTTCTTGCGTCGCGGATAGAGTAGCATGAATAAAAATAGCAAATTCATCGCCATTAATCCTCGCTACAAAAGTACCATCTGCTGTTAATTTAGTCAGCCTAGAAGCTAGTGCTTTTATAATGCAGTCACCGACATGATGACCTAATGTATCATTTATTTGACTGAAGCGATCGATTGCTAGATAAAGGACGAACACAGGCTCACTCTTGAGGTTACTTTGTAAGTTAGCTTCAAAGTGAGAGCGATTTGGTAACCCAGTCAAGTAATCATGTTCTGTAATAAACTGTAGTCTTTGCTCATATTGTTTTTGCTGAGTGATATCCGATGAGATTCCATTTAGATGGATCAATTCACCATCATCATTAAAGATCGGAATGGTTTGGTCATCAATCCATTTGAGCTCATCTAGTGGGGTAATTATTCGGTATTGATGGCGGATTTTTTTTCCGTTTTCTAGAATTTTTTGAGCTTCTAAAACGTCTGGTAAATCTTCAGGATGAACCAGTTCTAACCATAACTTAGGGTTGGAGATGAATGTGTCTTGTTCAACCCCATAAACGCTATAGGCGCCGTCAGAACAATAAGTCATTTGTCCTTTTTTTACGTCGTAAGACCAAATCGTCGCGTCAAGAGAGTTATATATTTCTAACGACTCCGCTGTTTGTTGTAATAATTTCTCCTCGGTGTACTTCATACGTGTGGTGTCATAGATAATACCGTAAACTTCTTTTAAGTCCCCATTTGAATTAAATGATGCTTTCCCCTTAACTAGAGCTACTTTTTTTACATCAAGGAGATTGGAGAAAGTGCACTCCAATTCAAATTGACCAGCATTATTTTTCGCATTATAAATCGCAGTGATTAGTTGCAGTTCCTCTCCCTTGGTCGTAAATGACATCACTTCATCTAAACCACGACCAGATGTCTCATAGGAGAGGGAGAAAAAGTTGCAAACTTGCCTTGATAAAAAAACTTTGCCGGTAGTTGCTGAGTATTTCCAACTGCCAATATTGGCTAATTTTTGAGCCATATTGAGGTGATCTTTTATTTGAAGCAAGTCATGTTTCGTCTGAGTCATCGCGGAAATATCCTTTGCAATACCATAAACACCAATGACCTCACCATAATCTTGAATGGGAATATTGGTAATATGAATATAAACGAGATGACCGTCTTTATGGTAAGCGGCGGTTTTATAATGTACGGTTTGTCCGTTTAGAACTTTCTGAAAGTACGTCAAGACACGCTTTTTTTCTGATTGTGGAAGGAAGTTATTATAATGGTGTTTCATTTCTTCTATTGAATATCCGAATAATTCAGATAATTTCCGGTTTAGTTCAATAACTTTTCCTTCTCTATCGAGTGTATAGACGCCATCTGGGTAATGATCAAAGATTTTCTGGTGCATCCTTAACGAGTCAGCAATTAGCTGGTGATCTTGAAGTTGAAAAACTAATTCTTGTTTCTTTCTTGATAATACGTATCGTTTTATATGTCTTTTTAACGTTTTATTCTCCATATGACCATCTCATTTCAATTATTCATTCATTTAGTAAGAAAATAATCCTATGTCTATGGAATTGATTATACTATGTTCATGTCGACAAAAGAAGATATATGGTGAAAAAATACATGTTGAATTTGTTATATATTTCTAAATTGAAAATAGCAAGGTTTGTTGGTCATGAACAAACCTTGCTATTAATTGATTTAGATTTTTGTTCGTAAACTCCAAAGTTCAGGGAAGAAACGTTGGTCGAGAACTTTTTTCAAATAATGGACGCCGGAAGATCCACCTGTTCCTGTCTTAAACCCAATAATTCGTTCAACGGTTTTCATATGTCTAAAGCGCCACTGCTGAAGCCAATCCTCGATATCGACAAGCTTCTCAGCTAATTGATAGAGGTCCCAATAGTTTTCGACATCTTTGTAGACCGTGAGCCAAGCTTCTTCTACACTTTCATCTTCTTCGTAAGGCTTCGAAACATCTCGGTTTAGAATGGAACTGTTAATGTGAAGACCTGTTTTGGCTAATGCTTGAATTGCTACATCGTATAAGCCAGGGCTATGATAAGCGATTTTCAATTGCTTGTGTAGTTCTGGGTCTTTTTCGTAAATCTTCAAAATGTGCGGTGTTTTATAGCCAAGGGCAAATTCAATCATTCGATATTGATACGATTGAAAACCTGAGGCTTGTCCAAGTGAATCACGAAATTCCATGTATTCAGCAGGAGTAAGAGTTGAAAGAACATCCCAAGCTTGAATAATTTGGGATTGAATTTTTGAGACGCGTGCTAACTGCTTAAAGGACGTTTGCAGATCACCTGCTTGAATGCTTTTCACCGCTGCCGTCGTTTCGTGAAGAATCAGCTTCATCCAGAGCTCGCTCACTTGATGAATAATAATAAAGAGCATTTCATCATGGTGATCTGATAAGAGGTGTTGGCTCGATAAAACTTGCTCGAGCCCTAAATATTCACCGTAGGTCATATTTTCTTTGAAATCTGTATGGATGCCTTTTTCATTTGCTGTTGTTTTAGGGGTATTGTCTTCTGGTGACATCGGTCATTCTCCTTTATTTTGTAGAGTTGAGAGGACGGATCACGGCGCGAACCGGACTACCGTCCCCTTTTCTTATCGGTAAAGGAAGAGCAATGAGCTCATAATCTCCTTTTGGAACATGATCAAGCATTGTATTTTCTAGGATCGCGATATTATGTTGATAAAGAGCATGGTGACCTGTAAGCTCTTTACTATCTGGATGGTCGACAGAAGGGACGTCGACACCGAGTAACTGTATTCCTACTTCATGTAAATAGTTGGCACCGCAACTTGTCACAGTTGGAAAGTCTGGTGGGAATTGAGTAGGGTTATTTGGAATAGACGTTTTGACTAAGAGACGAGTAACTCCTTTAAGGTCAAATTGACTAAACATCGCTTCATCTAGCATAGAATACGAAGAGCCATCAATGACTCGTGCATGCCCGATGTAGCGATTGATATCAAGATCAAGGGTGCGAGCTCCCTGATTATCAAAATGAAACGGAGCATCAATATGTGTTCCAGAATGAAGACTTGTCGTGATCTTGCCGATATTGACTGAACCAGTGTTCTCTTTTGTATACTCTGTGACATAGGAGAAAGGAGTGTCACCAGGCCAATGGGCAAGTTGATCATCAAGTGGTTGCGAAATATCAATCCATTTTTTCTCATTCATTATGCAATGACTCCTCGCTTGTTTTCGTAGTTTTTATACGTTTCCTCGCGCATGATCTGTTTTAATATTTGCACACTATTCCATACATCTTCATACGTATTGTAGAGGGCGACAGGCGCAAGACGAATGCCGTTTGGTGAACGAAAGTCAGGTGTAATACCTTTGTCTTTTAACGCTTTGCATATTCTCGCTGCCTCAGGATGCTCGATAAACAAATGCCCACCACGCTTATGGTCGTCTTTCGGATTTTGGAACACAAATCCACCCTCGGGTATCTCTTGAGTGATCGCTGCTTGCATAAAACGAGTAAGAGCAAGTGATTTTTTTCGAATATTTTCAATACCAGCCTCATGAAATAATTGTAAAGAACCAATAAGAGGTGCGATGCTAAGAACATGAGGGGTACCTATTTGAAAAGCGCCAGCATCTAGTGCAGGTGTTAACGTGTGCTCCATATCAAATTGCTTACTCTTATCGGAACTAAACCAACCAGCTAGACCAGGCGTTATTCCGAAATGTTTCTTATTTACGTACAAGCCACCGACAGCACCCGGACCAGCATTAAGGTGCTTATAATTACACCAAAAAGCAAAATCAACATCCCATGCACTTAATTCATGAGGAATTGAACCGATTGAATGACATAAATCAAATCCAATGAGAATGTTGCGCTTATGTGCTTCTTCTGTTAGACGTTTCATGTCGAGGACTTGTCCACTGCGATATAAAATACTTGATAGCAGGATGAGTGCTACATCGTCATTCATTTGCGCGATAATGTCATCTTCTAGTATTGTATGCCCATCTCGACTTTTTACTTGAATGAGATGTTCAGTCGGATCAAGATTTTTTAATCGGAGTTGACTTTGTAAGGCATAGATATCACTAGGGAAATTTAGCTCATCAGCAAGAATGTTCGTGCGATTTTTTGTAGGTTGATAGAATGTGGAGATTAGTTGATGCAAGTTAGTCGTTGTCGAACCTGTTACTAAAACCTCAGCTCCTGTTGCGCCGACAAGTGGTGCCATCTGTTCTCCTAATGACTCACTGAGGTAATACCATGGATGCTCACCATCTGTCCACCCATCAATTCCGTGCTTTTTCCATGAATCAAGCAAATGTAATAAAGTATTTTCTGCTCGCTTGGAGAGAAGGCCCAGTGAGTTACCATCTAAATAAATGCGACCCTTTTGTGTGTAGAACTCATCACGAAAAGGAGCCAGTGGATCTTTCTGATCAAGATTTTTTGCGTAATCTAGCGTTAATTGTTCTGACATTGTTGAACTCCACCTTTGGTCTGTGATTAATGAAGTGAAAATTATGAATACTTTTGGTAATATTGTATAGTGGATACGGACAGTGGTCAATCGCACGCTAGTGATCTTATAAAGTATAAATATATATTTCGCCTTTCTAATGAAATGAATGGAGATGCTCGTTAATGAAAAAGCTATGGTCCTTTTTACAGCCCTACCGATTTCCGATGTGGATTGCGATCTCATTGATGTTAGTAGAACTAACAGTAGAGCTCGTTCACCCGTTACTTTTAGCAAAAATAATTGATGAAGGAGTAATGGCCGGAGACTTAGATGTTGTAATCTTTTGGGGAGCGATCATGATCGGTATGTCGATTCTCGCCTTCATGTCAGGTGTTACTAACTCTTTTTATGCGGCACATGTGAGTCAAAGTACCGGTCACGATATTCGAAACGGGTTATATCGACGTGTTCAGTCGTTCGCCTTTTCGCAGTTGCAGAAGTTTGAGACCTCTTCGTTAATTACAAGGATGACGAATGATGTGACGCAAATTCAAAATACGATTTTTATGAGCTTACGGATTATGATGCGAGCACCTCTTCTTGTTATTGGTGGGACAATTATGGCTCTCCTTGTGAATGCAAAGCTAGCGTTATTTTTAGTTGCTACGATCCCTATCCTCTTACTCTTTTTAATTTGGATGATGAAAAAAGGGGGAGCGATGTTTCGCCTAGTTCAATCGAAGCTTGATCGTGTCAATCACGTGATGCGCGAGAATCTAAAAGGGATTCGGATTATAAAAGCATTTGTGCGCAGAGATTATGAAGGGAAACGTTTTAAGAAAGAGAATCATGAGTTACAAGATCAAACGATACGTGCGATGAGGTTAATGGAAGTGATGATGCCTGTTCTCTTACTCGCGATGAACGGGGCGATCATTGGTATCTTGTGGTTTGGTGCAATTGATGTGGGCGCAAATCAAGCACAAGTTGGGGAGATTGTTGCGATTGTTAATTATGCGATGCGTGTTACTTCAGCGTTAACGGTTTTCTCGATGATTATTATAGTCTTTTCAAGAGCAAGAGCTTCTCTTGGGCGTATTACAGAAGTTCTTGATACAGAAAGTGGGATGGAATCAGGAACGGGTGCTGTTCAATCCAACGAGGAAGAAGCTCAGATCAAATTTAACCAAGTCCATTTTCGTTATAAAGATTCAGCTGTCGATGTGCTAAAGAAATTTTCGTTCTCCATAGAAAAAGGAGAAACGATAGCGATACTCGGAGCGACTGGATCAGGGAAGACGACGATGTTCGAACTCATCCCAAGACTATATGACGCAAGCGCTGGTGAGGTTTTTATGAATGGTCTCGACGTCAGGGAGTGGGATGAACGAGAGCTGCGAAAAATGATAGGGTATGTTCCGCAAGAATCTCTATTGTTTACAGGTTCGATTCGTGAAAATATCGCATGGGGGATGGATATGACAAGCGATGATGAAGTGATACGAGCTGCTAAGACTGCGCAAATTCATGAAACGATTCAACTACTCCAAAATGGTTACCAAACGAAAGTTGGCCAAAAAGGAGTCAATCTTTCAGGTGGTCAAAAACAAAGAATAGCGATTGCTCGAGCTCTTATTCGTCAACCAGAGGTATTACTATTGGATGATAGTACAAGTGCACTGGATATGAGGACAGAAGCAAATTTTTTAAAGGCACTGCAATCTTATCGATGTACGACACTAATAATTACACAAAAAGTTAAAACGGCGATGGTTGCTGATCGAATTCTCATCCTTGACGATGGAGGTGTGCTTGCAAGTGGAACACATATAGAGCTCTTAAAAGATAGCGTTCTTTATCAAAAAATCGCTGAGTCACAGTTAGGTACGGAGGTGAATTATCATGTTTGATTTATTGTCTCGACCATTTAAATACAAGCGAATTGATTGGAGAGCTATTCGTTCTGATAGTGGAAAAAAGAAAGAGAGAGCGAAAGATTGGTCGACTACTTTAAAAAGGTTGTGGAACTATCTATCCACTTATAAAGCACAACTTATGCTTGTCTTCTTAATGGTTGTGGCAAGCTCTGTCTTAAGCCTACTTGGTCCTTTCTTAATAGGATTTTCAATTGATACGTATATTATGACAAATGAGCTATCGGGCCTTGCACCGATGTTACTGATGCTCGGGCTGATATACATAGGGTACTCTTTTAGCATTTGGTTACAAAATTACTGGATGGTGGACATTGCTCAAAAAACCGTGTACGAGATCCGCACCCACTTATTTACTCATATTCAAACATTACCGATTCCATTTTTTGATACTCGTCAGCATGGAGAGTTAATGAGTCGGGTGACAAATGATATGGAAAATGTCAGTACGACATTGAATAGCTCCGTGATTCAAATTCTATCGAGTGTTCTAACGTTTATTGGAATTATCAGTGTCATGATTTACTTAAGCCCTCTGATGACAATCATGACACTTACGATCATTCCAGTTATGGTATTCGGTTTAAAGTGGATCACGAAGAGAACGAGTGTGTTTTTTAAAGAGCAGCAGAAAAACATAGGAGATGTGAACGGGTATATTGAAGAAACAGTTTCTGGTCAATCGATGGTGAAAGTGTTTTCTCAAGAGGAGCGAGTGATTCGTGATTTTGCTGAAAAGAACGAAAGGTTAAAAACGACGGGTTTTTGGGCTCAAACGTATTCAGGGTTTATCCCCAAGTTAATGAATTTATTAAATAATCTTAGCTTCGCTTTAATTGCTTTAGTAGGTGGCATACTCATCTTGCAAGAGAATGCCATTACCGTTGGTGTCATCGTCATTTTTGCTGAATATGCGAGACAGTTTACACGTCCTTTAAATGATTTAGCCAATCAATTTAACGTATTGTTATCTGCTGTAGCTGGAGCAGAAAGAGTCTTTCAAGTAATTGATGAACAAGCAGAAGATGATACGATTCAACAGAATGTACCAATCTTAAAAGGGCAGGTAGAATTTAAAAATGTTTCATTTTCTTATGAGAGTGGTGAACAGGTAATTCGTAATGTGAGCTTTGCAGTTCGACCAGGGGAGACAATCGCTTTCGTTGGGCCAACAGGTGCTGGGAAAACAACAATTATTAACATGATTGCTAGATTTTACGATGCTAATTCTGGGGAGATTTTATTTGATGGAATCGACGCTCAAACATTCAATCGAGAAGATTTACGACGACAAATGGGGTATGTGCTTCAAGATCCATTTTTATTTGAAGGGTCAATTCGAGAGAATATTAGATATGGAAAGCTTGATGCTACAGACGAGGAAGTGGAGGCTGCTGCGAAAAGAGCCAATGCGCATTCATTCATTTCTCGTTTGAAAGACCAATACGATTTGAGGATCACTCAAGATGGCCAGGGGATTAGCCAAGGGCAAAAGCAGCTACTCTCTATCGCTAGAGCTTTATTGGCAGACCCTAAAATCCTGATATTAGATGAAGCGACCAGTAGCATAGATACGGTGACCGAACTGAAAATACAGGAAGCGATGGCAAGACTCATGGAAGGTAGAACGAGCTTTGTCATTGCTCATCGCTTAAATACAATTGAAAAAGCCGATCAGATTATGGTTCTTGTGGATGGAGAAGTAGTAGAAAGAGGAAACCATAGACAGTTACTTGTTAAGAAAGGTTTCTATCACAGTCTATACACAGGAGAAGAGTGATAGGTAGTAGAACGGAGTGAATGATTTTCACATCGTTCTTTTTTTATAGTATAAGTCGTATTTTGTCAGTTTTTTTGATATGGAACTTAAAGGGTTTGCTCAGGCAATGTCGAAATTACGTGACATAGATGACTGATTATAGGAGATTATAAAGATGATTATCGAAAAATTATTGCTCCATGTATTAATAGTATTATCTCCTGTTTTAATATTTAGTGTAATTACTAATGGGAAAAGAGACGTACCCAATGCTTTGTTGGGGAGTTTCTATGCCCTCGCAGCAGTTTTATGTATGGTATTTTCATTCCAAACAGATGGTTTACATTGGGATTTGCGTTATGTCGTCATTATCTCAGCTTTTTTGTATGGAGGACGTAAAATTGGCTGGATGGTCTTTGGTGTAGTGATGATAACGAGAACGCTATTTGGCGGCGATAATTTACTATTTGCGTATACATGTATTGTTTCGGCTGCATTGATCTCTCATTTCTTTTATGCAAAATACTATCAACTTATTTCTAAGTGGCACCGTACGATTGTGACGATTGCTATGTCTTTGGTCCCTGTATTTTATCAAGTATCAATTGTCGTCGCGTCATTTTATTACGGTTCGCTACCACTTCTAAATGAGTCGGTGTATGCTTGGTACTTGGTTTACTATGTGCTGGTAATTATCGTTGCAGCAGGCTTTATTACCTTGTTACATGAAGCGATTAATGAGAAGCATCATATGCAAGAAGAGATCATTAGGGCTGAGAAGTTTAATACACTTGCCGGTTTAGCAGCATCAATAGCTCACGAAGTACGTAATCCATTAACTGTTGTTAAGGGGTTTCTCCAATTAATGAAGGAAGATAAGAAGCACTCCAATGAACAATATTTCTCCTTAGTGTTGGATGAGTTAGGTAGAGCAGAAGGAATTATTAATGATTACTTGAATTTCGCGAAACCAGAATTGAAAAGTATAGATGATGTTGACCTATTAGCAAATGTGAAAGAAATCTACGCTCTTTTAAAGCCTTATGCTTTAAAAGATGGTGTGAACTTGAATGTCTTAATCGAAACCGATGAGCATCTAATTGTTCGAGCAGACCGTAATCAGTTGAAGCAAGCGTTAATTAATTTTGTTAAAAATGCGATTGAAGCCACTCCAAGTGGAGGCAATGTTAGCATCATTCTTGACCACACAGACCATCTTGTAACCGTTCATGTTTCTGATACGGGCAAAGGAATGAATAAAGAACAGTTAAACCGAATTGGGACACTATTTTATACAACAAAAGATAAAGGAACTGGTCTTGGAACGATGGTATCAATGCGTATTATCGAAGCTTTAGGTGGAGAGGTTTCCTTTCAAAGTAAGGAGTATGTCGGAACAACGGTAGCAATTACTCTACCGATAAAAGACAGAGATGGTACTCGACAACCTGAGTGTAAGAGGGAAAAACAAATGAAGGTGATATAATTAAAGTAAGAATAAGAGTAAGGACGATAGAAAGGAAAAAATGTGTGAGAATTCAATTGTATGTGAGTAAGACTGGTTATTGTTCAAGAAGAGAGACCGAGCGAATGTTACGGGCAGGGAGAATAACCGTCAATGGCGTCCAAGCTACAAAAGATACATTTGTAGAGGTGACTGATACGATCCTCTTAGACGGGAAACCAATTCCTTTGAAAGAGAGAGAGATTTATTTATTGCTTCACAAACCGATAGGGATTATTTGTACAGCACAAAAAACTGTGAAGAATAATCTTGTCGATTATTTGAACTATCCTGAACGAATCTTTGCGGTTGGTCGCCTTGATAAAGATTCAGAAGGGCTTCTTCTTTTAACGAACAACGGTGATGTCGTAAATAAAATGATGAGAGTAGAAGAAGGTCACGAGAAAGAATACATAGTAACGGTGGATCGTCCTTTTCCAGATCGGTTAATGGAGAAGATGGCTGGCGGGGTGTATATGTTAGGCCAAACGACAAAGCCATGTACGATCTCAAGGGTTGATGAAAGGACATTTCGGATTGTCCTAACCCAAGGGCTTAATCGCCAAATCCGACGAATGACAAAAACGTTTGGTTACTATGTAACAAAGTTAGTTAGGGTGAGGATTATGAACTTGTCTATTGAGGGAATTGCATACGGAGAGTGGAGAGAGTTAAGTGAGGAAGAAGTGCAGAAATTGTTAGAAGCACTCGATTAATGGAGCTTACTAAATACTAAATTACTATTTACAAGATTAAGTGGGTCATGTATAGTTGGTGACAAGTTTATAGTTAAGCTGATGAGTTTATCGGAGAGACAGCTTTTTGCAAGAAGTGATCATGCGAATCATTTCTTGCAAAAAGCTGTCTCTTTTTTTACATTCAATCGTAAACGGTTGCAGATTCAGTGAGTAACCTAGTAGGTATTTGACGATTAAAGTTGATACAATGTTAATAAGTAGAGGGAGTTTGAAAAAGGGGAGGTTGAACGAATGATTAAAAAGTACATACTATCACTTGACCAAGGAACGACTAGTACAAGGGCTATTCTATTTGATCAAAACGGAGAGATTGTTCATTCTGCTCAGAAGGAATTTACGCAACATTTCCCGAAGTCAGGGTGGGTCGAACATGATGCTAATGAAATTTGGGGAACGGTCTTATCTGTAATAGCTTCAGCTCTTTCTGAATCTGATATTAAAGCAAGTCAGATTGCAGCCATTGGGATTACCAACCAGCGTGAGACGACAGTTGTGTGGGATAAGCATACAGGAAAACCAATTCACCGCGCGATTGTCTGGCAATCTCGTCAAACGGCGGATATTTGTACAGATTTGAAGGGAAAAGGGTACAACGATGTTTTTCGTCAGAAGACAGGATTGCTAATTGATGCCTATTTTTCTGGCACAAAGGTGAAATGGTTGCTTGATCACGTCGAGGGAGCGCGTGAAAAAGCAGAGGCTGGGGATTTGTTGTTTGGAACCATTGATACGTGGCTTATCTGGAAATTAAGTGGTGGGGCAGTTCACGTGACTGACTATACGAATGCCTCTCGAACACTTATGTATAATATTCATGAATTAACGTGGGACGCAGAGCTGCTTAAGATCCTGGATATACCTAAAAAAATGTTGCCAGAAGTTCGATCTTCTTCTGAGGTCTATGGACAGACGGTCGGATATCATTTTTTTGGTGAGAACATTCCGATTGCAGGAGCAGCGGGTGACCAACAGGCTGCTTTATTCGGTCAAGCTTGTTTCAGTGAGGGTATGGCTAAAAACACGTATGGAACAGGCTGTTTTATGTTAATGAATACTGGTGAGAAAGCAGTCACATCAGAAAATGGACTTCTCACAACGATTGCATGGGGAATCGATGGAAAAGTAGAATACGCACTAGAGGGTAGTATCTTTGTTGCGGGTTCTGCGATTCAGTGGTTACGTGATGGAATGAGAATGTTTAATGAGGCATCTGATTCGGAAAAATATGCTAAACGAGTTGAATCAACAGACGGAGTATACATGATTCCTGCATTTGTTGGACTAGGTACACCGTATTGGGACAGTGAAGCGCGTGGAGCAATCTTTGGATTAACACGTGGGACAACGAAAGAGCACTTCATCCGTGCGACACTAGAATCACTAGCCTATCAGACAAAAGATGTCTTACAAGCAATGGAAGCTGACTCTGGCATAATATTGAAAAAGTTACGGACGGACGGTGGCGCGGTGAAGAATGATTTCTTAATGCAATTTCAAAGTGATATTTTAAATGCGTCCGTCGAAAGACCAGTTGTCAATGAGACAACGGCACTCGGAGCTGCCTACCTTGCCGGGCTTGCGGTAGGTTTCTGGAAAGATAAGCAGGAGATTGAGAGCAATTGGAAAATCGATCGAACATTTAATGTGGAGATGGAAGAGAAGATCCGAATCGAACTATATGATGGTTGGAAGCAAGCAGTAACGTCAACGATGGGATTTAAGCCGCGCTCAAAATCATAACGCTCAACATTCACTCGAGAATAGATCTTGCTATACTCAAAAAAAATAAGTAAACGACAACGACCTTGATTAATGTGATTTATCTAGGGTGTTGTCGTTTGGTCAATTAAGCTAGTTTAGGAATGGTAGGAAGGATGGAAAGAATGAACTTTAACAACCAACGCGTCTTACCTGCGATCAAGCGGATGAAAGATTTTGAAAAAGTCATGGATAGTTCAGTCGAATACATCGTTATGCTCGATTTGCATATTGCTCAACTAGGGGCTGTGATGAGTCACATACGCAAGGCAGAGAAAAAGGTGATTCTACACGCTGATATGATTCAAGGATTGAGAAATGACAAATACTCTACAGAGTTTCTTTGTCAGCAAATTCGACCGGCGGGGTTAATCTCGACTCGAGGGGATGTACTAAGAACAGCAAAGAAAAACAAAGTGATGGCGATTCAACGCTTATTTCTGCTTGATACAATTGCACTTGAAACGAGCTATAAGTTAGTGGAACAGGTTGAGCCAGATTTTATTGAAATATTACCTGGTGTGATTCCTCAATACATTAAAAAAATCCGTCAAGATACGAACACTGACGTCATTACAGGTGGATTGATTGAAACAGAGGAAGATGTCAACCGAGCCTTTGAGGCAGGTGCGAAAGCAATCACCACGACACACGAAGACCTATGGATATTCAATAGAGGAGAAGAAGAACAAGGCAGCTAATTGATACGAGCAGCCTTGTTTTTTTCTATATTTAAGAAGTTGATCTCTTGTAATTACCGACTAGAATGCCAACTAAGATAACCAAGACGCCTAGCCATTGTACTGATGATACGGATTCATTTAAAACAAGAAACGACATAATCACAGCAACCGGAAGTTCTGCTGCAGTTAAGATCGTACCAAGTCCTGAGCCAACATGGGGCATAGCAATCGAGAACAGAATCGGTGGAAGTGCTACCCCAAATAACCCGAGCGTTAGCCCATAGAACAAGATGTCAGTTGAAAAGTCCGTAGTTAATGTTGTCGGTGGAAAGACAATAAGTACTAATAGAAAGCTCCCTGTAGCAAATAATGTACTTCGTTGTATAGCAGGTAGTTTGTTCCCTACTGTGCCACTTACGTAGACGAATGTTGAAAACGTGAGGGCAGAAAGCATCCCCCATCCTGCACCATGCCAAGTAAATGAAGTTGAATTTTGAGAAAACAGACCGGTTGCGAGGAGTGATCCAATCAGCAATACACTAATCGATAAGAGTTTTTGTTTGCTAACAGGCTTCTTCTCTAGAACCCACTCAAGTAGCGAACCAATCCAAACGAATTGAAATAAAAAGATGATCGCTAAGGAAGCATCTAATGTCTGTAAAGCTTTATAGTAGAAGATTCCTGTCAAGGCCATGGGAATACCAGATAGTAACATTAAAAAAATATGTTGAAAAGGGAGTTTAGTTTTAGGTGAAAAGAGGAAAATAACCCAAAGAAAGATAATTCCAAATGTAAACTGGCTGATGGTCACGGTTGCAAGTGTATAGCCAGCCTCGTAAGCAAGTTTGACAAAGGTTGATAAGATCCCTAAACAACAACCTCCAATAAAGATGAGTAAGGGATACATCCATATTTTCATTATTTCTGACTCCTTTCTAGATAATTATAAAAAGCATTAATTAAAAAGCCACCCAACTACAACAGTATTGTAGTTGGGTGGCGAAAATAAGAGAACAATCTCATCTCTTAGAAAAATCCACATCCTAAAAAATAGGTTTTGTTAATGAGCTACTTTTAATAGTAAAAGGATTGCGTAACTGTGTCAATCTGATCAAAAGGAATAAAGTTTACATAATAAATGGTGTTTAAAGGTGTATAAATGAACCATATTTTCTCTACTTGTCTCATATATACAATGATGAGGGAGTGGGGCTTGTATGAATACATTTCTTAAAGGGGCCATTTTATTAATTCTTGTTGCATTTATTGGAGAATGCTTAGAATTTTTGATTAATATGATCTTAGCGCGAGAGCTTGGCGAAGAAGGCCTCGGCATGTATATGTCTATCTTACCTACAGTAATGTTTGTCGTTGTAATTGCCAGTTTAGAGTTGCCAATTTCGATATCTAAATTTGTTGCTGAAAAAGAACCGATCTTCCACCGAAATATGCTTCATCATGCGATCCGATTTGCTATGTTCAGTACGATTCTTTTTGTCGTTATTGCTTTTGTCATTTTACCTGTGATTCCGGTGTTTGATCGGTATCACCCGGCCACTCCTTTTTTGTTTATAGTATTGATCCCGATTATTGCCTTTTCCTCTGTAGCTAGAGGATATTTCATGGGCGCACAGGACATGAGTAAGATCGCTATTGCTAACTTTCTAAGACGAGCAGGGCACTTGCTATTACTTGTCTTCGTATTTACCGTCTTTTCATTTGACTTAGAAACAGCAATTTTTGTATCTCTTAGTACGTTAATTATTACGGAAATGGTCGTTTTACTTTATTTGATGGTCGCGTTCTATTGGAAAATGAATGAATTAAAACGACATCCTCAAGCGAAAGTTCCAGGGAAAAACGTAAGAAGAACGCTTCTGCAAGTCTCATTGCCAACCACAGGCTTAAGGATCTTTCATGCCGCCTCTTTTGCAGTAAAACCATTTCTCATCAAAACGGCGTTAGTGCGTGGGGGGATGGTCGATACGATGGCGATGATTCAATATGGTAAGCTTGCCGGAGTAGCGTTTACGATTGGCTTTTTCCCAGCATTCATCGCGCATTCTTTGTTAATCGTGTTAATCCCGGCAGTCTCAGAATCCTATGCAAAAGGAGATATCAAACGTCTTCAAAAGCTATTACGACGAGTGATGTTTACCACGTTTGCTTATGGATTTCCTGCGGTTTACATTTTTTATTTTTACGCAGAGCCCCTAACAAGTCTGTTCTTTGATCAATCGCCTGCTGCCGGTTATTTGCAATTGCTCGTACCGTATTTCTTATTTCATTATTTTGTTATGCCGATGCAGGCGTATTTAATTGGTCTTGGTTTAGTGAAAGAAGCATTTTGGCACGCTGTTTGGGCAACGACGATATCTTTTATTTTGATGTACGTCTTAGGTTCTCGACCGGAATTACAGATGGGTGGCATCATTATCGGTATGAATATGGGGGCTGTCCTTTTAACCTTAATGCATTACGTAACGATTACAAAAAAACTTGGCCTAACGATCTGGATGAAGACCGAACAATAGAGTTTTGGAAAGATGAGATGGCGAGCGGAAGAGGTTCGTCTCTTTTTTTTTGAAAAAGAGAAAAATGTCGAAAAAAGAGATTGACTGAGTTGTATATACAGGTTAGAATGAAAACGTAATCAATTGAGTTGTATATACAAGATAATCGATGTAGCACATAATTCATGCCGTTATTGAAACACTAAGCACAAGAGTAAAGATAATAAGTTTAGATCTTAAATGAAAACGTTAACAGAGGAGGGGAAGAACATGAGTGCAAATAAAGAAGCTGCAAAGCAAATACTTGAAGCTATTGGCGGAAAAGAAAATATTGCTTCAGCAACTCATTGTGTAACTCGTCTACGATTTGCTCTTCATGATGAAGGGAAAGTAGAGAAGGAAAAGCTAGAAGAGATTGATATGGTGAAAGGGTCGTTTGCAACAAATGGCCAGTTCCAAGTCATAATTGGACAAGGACTTGTGGACAAAGTATTTAAAGAATTAATGGATTTAGCGGGCATCGATCAATCTTCAAAAGAGGAAACGAAAACAGCCGCCTCGAAGAATTTAAATCCAATACAACGAGCTATTAAAGTATTGGCAGATGTCTTTATCCCGATCTTGCCAGCGATTGTTACAGCTGGTCTACTTATGGGGGTTAACAATATTTTGACAGCTCCTGGCATTTTTGGTGCACAGTCACTTGTTGAAATGTTCCCGCAGTGGGCAGACTTTGCTAATATTATTCATTTAATTGCAAATACCGCCTTTGTCTTCTTACCGGCACTGATAGGTTGGTCGGCAGTTAAACGATTTGGTGGAAATGAATTACTCGGGGTTGTTCTTGGTTTAATGCTTGTTCACCCTGACTTACTGAATGCTTGGGCATATGGAGAAGCTTTAGAAGCAGGAGAAATTCCATATTGGAACTTATTTGGATTTGATGTCGCGCAAGTTGGTTACCAAGGACAAGTATTACCAATTTTACTTGCATCCTTTGTTCTGGCAAAAATAGAAATAGCCCTGAAGAAGAGAATTCCAGACGGATTCCAATTACTCGTTGTTGCTCCAGTTGCTTTATTAGTTACAGGTTTCTTATCCTTCATTATCATCGGACCAATTACCTTTGCGATTGGTAATGGAATCACTGATTTATTTGTAGGGATTTTTGATAACTTCGCTGCAATTGGTGGGTTATTATACGGTGCGATCTATGCGCCACTTGTTATTACAGGAATGCATCACACATTCTTAGCTGTGGATCTTCAATTAATCGGTAGTGTCGGTGGCACGTTCTTATGGCCAATTGTTGCTCTTTCAAATATTGCACAAGGTTCGGCAGCACTTGCGATGTACTTCGTGTTACGTGATGAAAAAGTAAAAGGTCTATCATTTACTTCAGCGATCTCAGCGTATCTTGGAATTACTGAACCAGCGATGTTTGGGGTAAACTTACGTTATCGTTTCCCATTCATCTGTGCCATTATCGGTTCAGCGATTGCAGCTGTATGGATTACTATTAATGCGGTAACAGCTCCAGCGATTGGAGTAGGTGGACTACCAGCAGTGTTCTCGATTGAAGGTGGAAAATGGTTAGTGTTCTCAATCGGAATGTTGGTTGCATTCGTCTTACCATTCGTTCTAACATTGGCCTTTGCAAAAGTTCGCAAACCCAAACTCTAAAAAATGAAATGAAGTAATCAAAGCCATTTGTAACACAGCTTATTCACAATTGAATAATGGCTGAGTACAAATGGCTTTCTTGTTTTTTTTCTAAATAAAAGGTAGGATTAACTTGTATATACAAGTTAAATAATAAGGATCTTAACATAGGAAGGTGACGCTTTATGAACGAATGGTGGAGAAAGTCAGTAGTTTATCAAATATATCCAAAAAGCTTTAATGATACGACAGGAAACGGAGTAGGAGATTTAGAAGGCATCATTGAAAAGCTTGATTATTTAAAAAATCTAGGGGTCGATGTTCTTTGGTTAACACCGGTATACGCTTCTCCGCAAAAAGATAATGGTTATGACATTAGCGATTATTATTCCATTCATGATGAATACGGAACGATGGAAGACTTTGATCGTTTACTACAAGAGACGCATGACCGTGGCATGAAGCTGATTATGGACTTAGTTGTGAATCATACGTCAACTGAACATGGATGGTTTAAAGAGTCTAAGACATCGAAAGAGAATAAATACCGTGATTTTTATATTTGGAAAGATGCAGTTGACGGGGCAGAACCAACGAATTGGCAATCAAAGTTTGGAGGGAACGCTTGGAAGTGGGATGAAGAAACACAGCAATACTTCCTTCACTTATTTGATGTTACACAAGCTGACCTAAACTGGGAAAATGAAGAGTTACGTCAGCATGTATACGAAATGATGCATTTCTGGTTTGATAAAGGAATTGATGGATTCCGACTAGATGTGATTAATCTCATTTCTAAAGATCAAACATTCCCAAATGATGATGGTTCTGTAGCTCCTGGAGATGGCCGTAAGTTTTATACAGATGGGCCGCGAGTCCATGAATTCTTACAAGAGATGAACCGCGAAGTATTATCAAAGTATGACAGCATGACAGTTGGTGAGATGTCATCCACATCGATTGAGCATTGTATTCAATACTCGAATCCAAAAAGTCAGGAATTAAGCATGACATTTAATTTCCATCATTTAAAGGTTGATTATCCGAATGGAGAGAAGTGGGCGATTGCCGATTTTGATTTTCAATCGTTGAAGCAAATTTTAACGAAGTGGCAAGTGGAAATGCACCAAGGTGGCGGATGGAATGCGCTGTTCTGGTGTAATCATGATCAACCACGTGTCGTAACTCGGTACGGAAATGATCAAGAATTCCATAATGAATCAGCGAAAATGCTCGCAACAACAATTCATATGATGCAAGGCACACCGTACATCTATCAAGGGGAAGAATTTGGAATGACTGACCCGAAGTTCACAGCGATTGATCAATACCGAGATGTCGAAACCCTTAATTATTATAAGATCATGAAAGAAAAAGGAATTGCAGATGCTGATATTATGGAGATTATTAAGCGCAAATCTCGTGATAATTCCAGAACGCCGGTCCAATGGAATGACAGTCTGCATGCAGGGTTTACAACTGGAACACCTTGGATTGGTGTCAGTGATAATTATAAGTCAATCAACGCAGAAGATGCTGTAGCTGATGAAAACTCCGTGTACTATCATTACAGAAAATTAATTGATCTACGTAAGCAGTATGACGTGATCACGTATGGCGATTACAAGCTTATTCTTGAAGATGATGAACAAGTATTTGCATACGTTCGTGAATACAAAGAGGAACGGTTAGTTGTATTGAACAATTTCTATGGCCAAGAAACAACAATTGATCTGACGAATATAATCGAAGGAACAGAATGTCAGTTACTTTTATCAAACTATGATGATTCAAAAATAATAGCGGAGTTGAAAACCCTTCGTCCTTACGAGTCACTCGTTTATCTTTTAAAAAAGTCGTGATAAACTACGATGGGTGGTAAAAATGACAAGAAATAAATTTAGACTAATTTATGATGAATTGACTAGTAAGGTTCAAAAGGGAGAGAAACGAAGTGGAGAACTCCTCCCCTCTGAAAATGAGCTAGCAGAGATGTATCAAGCATCACGAGAGACCATACGTAAAGCATTGAAGCTATTGTCAGAACATGGATATATCCAAAAAATTCAAGGAAAAGGATCTGTTGTATTAGATATCAGTAAGATCGATTTTCCGATCTCAGGTTTAGTCAGCTTTAAAGAGCTTGCTGACAAGATGGGTAAGAGAGCGAATACGACAGTTGTTACGTTCGAGCAATCACCTGCCACGGATTTTTTAAAGAAGCATTTACAAACGGAACCTGAAGAAAATGTTTGGTCTGTGTACCGAGTTCGTGAAATTGACGAAGAAAAAATTATCCTTGATAAAGATTTCTTGCGCACAAATATTGTCCCAAGCTTAACGAAAAAAGTGTGTGAACAATCGATTTATGCTTATCTAGAAAACGAACTTGGTCTACAAGTGAGCTTCGCGAAAAAAGAAATCACAGTAGAAGAGCCGACAGATGAAGACTTAGAATTACTAGATCTAGACGGCTTCTCTAATGTAGTGGTTGTGAAAAGCCATGTTTACCTTGATGATGCTAGACTTTTCCAATACACGGAGTCGCGGCATCGACCAGATAAGTTCCGCTTTGTTGATTTTGCTCGTCGAACAAAATCATAAACCTAAAAGCCTACCCTATTTATGCACTTGTAGATAGGGTAGTTTTTTTAAGTGCTATGAATAGAAACTTTCGTTTGGGTTTTGTATAATGATTGTATGATAAGATTTTGAAGGAGGATGATATTATGGCGACTGTGCATGATTTTACTGTTGAAACACCTAAAGGGAAAAAGGTTTCTTTAACAGACTTTGAAGGGAAAGTAATGGTCATTGTAAATACAGCAACTAAATGTGGCCTAGCTCCTCAATTTGATGGCTTAGAAAAACTACATCAACAATACAAAGATAAAGGTCTCGTTGTACTTGGATTTCCTTGTAATCAATTTATGAATCAAGAGCCGGTTTCAAATGATCAAATGACAGAAGCTTGTAAGGTGAACTTTGGAGTGACTTTTCCACTTTTTGCTAAAATAAAAGTGAACGGCTCAGATGCTCACCCGTTGTATAAACATTTAAAGGATCAACAAAAAGGCATGCTAGGTCAAGGGATTAAGTGGAATTTTACCAAGTTTTTAATTGATCAAAAGGGTAATGTTATTAAAAGGTATAGTCCTAATACATCACCAGAAGCAATGGAAGAAGATATTAAACGTCTACTCGAAGCTTAAGCGCAAAATCGTAGCTATTTTGATACATTTTTATGTGTCAAATAGCTTTTTTGGCGTTAAACTAGACATAATAAATGGACGGTTCGTGATGGGGGTGAATGTGTGAATACACAAGAAAAACGAAAAAAAGATGCGATTACTTTTCTCACACAATGTTACAAGGAGCTTCAATTACCGAGTGAGCAATTAGAGAAACGAGTGAAAGAGGTACTCGATGAGATTGAAGCA
This sequence comes from Bacillus sp. FJAT-45037, assembly GCF_002797325.1. GTDB lineage: Bacteria > Bacillota > Bacilli > Bacillales > Bacillaceae_D > Alkalihalophilus. Next base: position 174,555 of record NZ_KZ454938.1, read on the forward strand.
TCAGGAACCTATGTCCACACATCAGAAGAACTTCGACACGGAGCGAAAATGGCGTGGCGAAACAGCAATCGCTGCATTGGTCGCTTGTTTTGGGAGTCGATGCACGTCCTCGATGAAAGAGTGGGAACGTCAGAAGAAGAAGTAGCCGAGGCTTTGTTTTATCATATGAGGTATGCAACCAATGGTGGAAAAATTATTCCGACGATCACTGTTTTTAAACCGAGTCACGGAACCGAGATACCGATTCGGATTTGGAATCATCAATTGATTCGTTATGCAGGGTATGAAACGGATGAAGGGATTATCGGTGATCCATCCTCGGTTGCTTTTACGAAGCAGTGTGTAGAACTTGGTTGGAGCGGGGATGGTTCACATTTTGATCTTTTACCACTCGTGATTCAAAAGGATGGGGGGAAGCCGAAATGGTTTGAGATCCCTAAAGATTGCGTAGTCGAAGTGCCAATCACTCACCCGACCATTTCAGCTTTTTCTGATCTTGGTTTAAAGTGGTATGGTGTGCCCTTTATTGCCGATATGAAGCTTGAAGTTGGAGGTGTTGACTATGTAGCCGCTCCTTTTAACGGTTGGTATATGGGCACAGAAATTGGTGCAAGAAACTTTGCTGATGAAAGTCGTTACGACATGCTCCCGAAAGTCGCAGAAATTCTAGGGTTAGATGCTAGTCGGGAAGCTTACTTGTGGCGTGATAAAGCACTGGTCGAATTAAATCTTGCGGTGCTCCATTCCTACAAGCAAGCAGGAGTGAGCATTGTTGACCATCATACGGCAGCAAAGCAATTTAAACACTTTGAAGAACGTGAAAATGTGGAAAAACGAGAGGTGACGGGAACGTGGTCATGGTTGATTCCGCCCGTTTCACCAGCAACAACTCATATTTTTCATAAGGAGTATCAAGATAAAGTCGTCAGCCCCAATTACTTTTATCAAGAGACAGCTTATAAATAAGTGGACCCTTTCTTGTTGATTATCAGTGAGAAAGGGTTTTTCTAATTGTTTATTCTCTGATGGTTCAATTGATGCAGAGCTTCTTCTGTTACGATACAATGAAGATACTACAAATAGTAAAGGACGGACGTCGATGAGTATTTTGCAAATAGAGCATTTAACAAAAACATTTGGAGAGAAAACGTTATTTAATGATCTCTCGTTTTCGATCGCGGAGAAAGAACGGATTGGGTTAATAGGTATTAATGGAACGGGAAAATCAACCTTACTAAAAGTTTTAGCGGGGATTGAGGGTATGGATGGCGGCCAATTATCTCATGCTAATGATTTTCACGTCGAGTATTTACCGCAGCAGCCTGAACTTGACCCTACACTAACAGTACTTGAGCAAATTTATTATGGTGATTCGAAAATCATGCAAACGATGAGAGTTTATGAAAGCATGGTTCTAGATCTTGAGAGTGACCCGACGAATGAGAAGAAGCTAGAACGTTTAATGAAAGTGCAACAAGAAATGGACACGCTTGGTGCATGGGAGGCTAGTACTACAGCTAAAACAATTCTAAATAAACTAGGGGTAAAAAATTACCGCGCACAGATCAATACCCTGTCTGGTGGACAGAAAAAGCGTGTCGCCATTGCCAAAGCGCTTGTTCAGCCAGCCGATCTCTTATTACTAGATGAGCCAACGAACCATCTTGACCACGAAACGATTGAATGGCTAGAAGGGTTTCTTGCACAGTATCGTGGGTCTTTTATCGTTATTACACATGACCGTTATTTCCTGACACGTGTAACAAATAAAATGATCGAGTTAGATCGTGGAAAGCTTCATCATTATGAGGGGAATTACGAACAATACTTGGAGTTAAAAGCCGAACGAGAAGAACAAGAACTGTCTTCTGAACGAAAGCGACAGAATTTATTGCGTAGAGAACTGGCCTGGCTTCATCGCGGTGCAAAAGCAAGAACAACGAAACAAAAGGCAAGGATCCAACGAGTAGATGAGTTAAAAGAGGACAAACCTGAGTTTCTCGAGCGTGATTTTGATTTTGCAATTGGTTCAACGAGACTAGGAAGTCAGGTCATCGAGACAAAGGGGCTGTCGAAGCAGTTTCAGGAGCAGTTCTTTATTCAAGATTTGAATTATTTAATGGTCAAAGGAGAAAGACTTGGCATCGTTGGCCCGAATGGAAGCGGCAAAACGACGCTACTACAGTTGTTAGCAGGTAGAGAGAAACCAACAAGTGGGGAGATCATTGTCGGTGAGACTGTAAGGATTGGTTACTATACTCAAGAAGATGAAGAAATTGATGGCGACCTCCGCGTTATTGACTATATAAAAGAAGTAGCTGAGATCGTGCATACTGTTGATAAGCAGGTGATCACAGCTGAACAAATGTTAGAACGCTTCCTGTTCCCACGATCTATGCAGTACACATATGTGAGAAGGTTATCAGGTGGCGAGAAGAGACGCCTCTACCTCTTAAAAATCTTAATGTCAGAACCAAATGTCTTATTCCTAGATGAGCCAACGAATGATCTTGATACTCAAACATTATCTGTACTTGAAGATTATCTCGATCAATTTCCTGGTGCTGTCGTAACAGTTTCCCATGATCGATATTTTCTCGACCGTGTCGTTGATCATTTGCTCGTTTTCAAAGAAAATGGACGGATTGAACGTTTTCAGGGGCACTATAGTGATTTTTTACAAGCGAAAAACACCGTTGTCGAATCGGACTCTGTAAAAAACGACAGCAAGAAGCCAGAGAAGGCAAAGAAGAAACTCTCTTATCATGAACAGCAAGAATGGAAGGGAATAGAAGGGAAGATTGAGCAATTAGAAGTGAAATTAGCAGAGCTAGAAGGTACCATTGCAGGGGCAGGCAGTGATTACGGAAAGATCAGTGATTTAATGGCGGAGCAAGAACAGGTTGAAAAAGAACTAGAAGCGACGATGGAACGATGGGAAGAACTCTCCCTCTTAATTGAAGAGTTTCAAAATTAACAAATGTGATATAAAAGTTAAACAAATATGGTATAATAGTTATATAAAAGTTAAACAAATCACTATATATTCGACAAAGGACGTTATAGTATGATTATAACGTCCTTTTAGGGAATGGTTCAAAAGAAGGGGTGAGGAGAAATGGTTACTTCTATACTTGAAGATAACGTATTTAAACAGGTCTTTGAAGCTTCATTAACTGGGATAGCTATCATAGATATGGATGGGAAGTACGTAACAACTAACAACGCCTACGATAACATGCTAGGCGAAACCTTACCTACACAGGCATTTATTGATCATATACATGAGAATGACCGTATAGAAGTAGAGCGTGTCCAACAAGCTCTAATGAACCAGCAATCTTCCCCTATGTCTTATCATGTAAGATGGAACCAAGAAAGTTTGCACTTACATGTAATTCAAGTGACACATTCGCTCCTTTATAACGCAGAGGATCACCCAGTTTTCTTTTTAGTGCAGGTGGAGGATATTACTCAGACTCAAGCGACTACCCATAAGTTAAAAGTAAGCGAGCATCGTCTTCATCAATTGATCGAAACGATACCAAGCGGGATGGTGCTTCTAGATTGTCATGGGGAAATTGTTTTTGCTAATAAAATAGGTAAGGATATATTAAGATACACACCAGATGATGAGTCAAGATCGGTTTATAATGCACCAAGTTGGAAGCATACGCGTCTAGATGGGACAGATTTGACCAATGATGAATTACCTTTTTCGATTGTCATGAACACGAAAGAAGCGGTATTTAATATTGAGCATACGATTGAAAGTCCAGAAGGTGAGACGACGATGATATCAGTCAATGCTGCTCCATTATACGATGAGAATGATAAAATTAATGGGGTGTTAAGCCTAATTACTGATATAACGGAGCAAAAACGAACTGAGCAAGAATTAGTTGAAGCAACGTTGAAATTTAAGCAACAATCTGAAGTTGATGGCTTAACGGGCATTCCGAATAGGCGCTCATTTGACAGAAGGTTTGAAAGTGAGTGGGCAGAAAGTGTTCAACATGATACGCCCCTGACATTAATGTTGTTTGATCTTGATGCTTTCAAGAGCTATAACGATACGTATGGCCATCAACAAGGCGATGATTGCCTTATACAGGTAGCACAATGTGCAGCAGAAGTAGTAGCTGACCACGGTGCGTTCCTAGCGAGGTATGGAGGAGAGGAATTTGCGGTTATAATGCCTCATGCCACAAAGAGTGAAAGTCTACAGTTAGCGACAAAAATAAATCAAGAGGTCTATAAATTAAACATTCCTCATAACGAATCCTCGGCTGGTACAGCCGTTACCGTCAGTGTTGGTGTGGCCTATAAGCAGGATCAATCTTATGATGATCAAGAAATGTTTTTTTATATGGCTGATCAGGCCATGTATCAGGCAAAAGAACAAGGACGAAACTTAGTCGTTGTTCACCAGTAGTAATGTGTGAATCTATGTCGAAACGAAACGAGTTTTGTGCTTGAATATCAATACGAAGAAGAGTAATATAAAGTAAATAGATTCCACTAGGGGTGTCAGTGTAGCTGACTGAGAGAGGGTAACCTCAACTCTTATAACCTGATCTAGTTAAAACTAGCGTAGGGAAGTGGTGCAACACGCACTGGATTATTGGTGATTATGTGTGCATGACATCCTCTTCGTGGAACGAAAGGGGATTTTTTGTGAATCGACAACGATTAATTATTATGATTGAAGTAGCTGTGATGGCAGGGTTAGCTCTTGTTTTAAGCTTCGTGAAGTTTGGTGCGCTTTGGGCTATGGGTGGTTCGATTTCACTCGTGATGGTACCGATTTTTATTTTAGCTTATCGTAGAGGGTTAAAGGTTGGCTTGTTAACAGGCTTACTTGTTGGGCTGTTGGGGCTCGTAACAGGCGCTACGATTGTTCATCCTGTTCAGCTAGTACTTGATTATCCGTTAGCCTATAGTGTGCTTGGAGTCGCTGGCATATTTGCTGCAAAGCGCGTGCAAGCTATACCGACACTAGTGATGATGATTACAGGTCTGGTTTTGGCTACAACTTTGCGCTTTTTGAGTCACTTTTCTTCGGGCATTATTTGGTTCGGCCAATATGCGCCTGATGGCATGAACCCAGTCATTTATTCAGCACTTTACAACCTCTCTTATTTATTACCAGAAATGGTTATTACCCTAGCAGTTATGCTCTTTTTAGCTAAATCTTATCCACAGTTTTTTAAACCAAATACTAGAGTAAGATAGTCAGCTCCACGAATCCTACTACACATATAAGAGGGTTTATAATGGTCTGAAAAGAATGTTTCTATGAAGTTAAATAGGGAATAGTTTATAATAGCTACTATTTTTAGGAGGGATATTGTATGAAAAGAAAGGAAACACAAGCATTAATTGAATCAGTGATGGGTGAGTTAGCGCAAAAAAAAGGGTTCCTAGGAATTGAAGATGAAGAAAAAAGGCGTTTTATGTGCGGTTCTGCTAAGGAAATCCTGAAAACAACAGACAAGATTATAAAAAGTTACATAAGAGTATCGACAGACGGAGGAATTATGAGAATTCCTGCCTATCGTGTTCAACATAATAATATTAGCGGCTTCTATAAAGGTGGTATTCGTTATAGTGAGTTTGTGAATGAAGCAGAAGTGGAGAATTTAGCGATCTTAATGACGTTGAAAAATGCTCTTCACAGGTTACCTTTTGGTGGAGCGAAAGGGGGCGTCCACGTTGATCCACGTAAATTTTCAGAGAAAGAACTGAACCTTATCAGTAAAAAGTATGTTCAGCGCTTTGCTAATGACATTGGACCGAATCATGATATACCAGCTCCAGATCTTGGCACAAGTGAGAAAGTCGTTGATTGGATGGTCGGAGAGTATAAGACAATTAATCCTGGTGAACCATACTTAGGCTCATTTACAGGAAAGAGTGTGGAGAATGGTGGCGCACTCGGCCGCCGCGAAGCAACAGGAAGAGGGACGTTTTTAAGTTATTCTTGGTTGATCGACCAGTGGGCAGTAAAACAAGAATCGGTTCAAACGAAGTTCGGAAAGAAGCAATGGGAGACATTGCAATTCTTAAAAGAGCAAGCTCGTAATGGGGTCTCTATCCGAGTAGCGGTTCAAGGGTTTGGTAATGTAGGAAGTGTGGCCGCTTATGAAGCAGCACACTATGCAAACTACAAGCATACTGTTGTTGCCGTCTCAGATCGATTTACAACACTCTATCATCCCGAGGGCCTTGATATTCCCAAGCTAATCGAGTACACAAAGGATGGAAGGGATTTGCCTAGAAACAATGAAGAATTGACACTTGCAGATATAGATGCAGAAATTCATTCGGCGACAGATGTATTAACGATTGATACAGATGTGTTGATTTTAGCAGCTATTGAAGATCAAATTCATCAAGAAAACATGGACCAAGTGCAAGCGAAGGTTCTCGTCGAAGGGGCAAATGCGCCAATTTCTCTAGAGGCAGATGATTACTTTGAAAACAAAGGCGTCATCGTGATTCCAGATATTTTAGCAAATGCAGGTGGAGTGATTGTATCCTACCTTGAATGGAGACAGAGTCGAGTCACGGAATTATTTACAGAAGCAGGAATTATTGAGGACATGTCAAAACAAATGATTGAAACATTAGATAACGTATATAGTGCTTATTTCTCAAGTGTTGATCGAACGATGAGAAATGTATGTTTTATGTTAGCTTTAGAGCGTTTAACAAATCTGTTATATCGTCATGGAAAACTATATTAAAAAATAAGAGGCTGTCTCCGAAATGGAAGACAGCCTCTTATCTGTTATTCTTTAATTTCAATAACATCTCCGATCACGTAATCTTGTTCTCCTTTATGGGTGGCGAACGCGGCTAAACGGTAGCTGCCAGCTGGGAGCTTTTGTCCTTCAACAGTAAGATCCCATGAAAAATTATAAAATCCGGGAGCAACTTGGTTTGCTAGAGAAACTTCGCCGTAAAAAGCGGAAAGGTCCGGTGCAAAGATCCACAAACCAAAGTCATCTGCTCCACCTGGTAAATAAGCTGAACCAGCAATAGTGCCGTTAGATGGAACTGTATCATGACCAAATGATGTCACGCGTGGGTAATCTGGTTCTTTGATAAATAGAATAGTAGGTACATCAATTGATTGAGAACCATCACTGACAACAATTGTGCCAGGGTAGTATCCTGGATCTAATTTACTTGCGTCGACTTGAACGTTAAAGTTAATTTTTTGTGTACGGCCTGGCTGTACACGTAAGTTGTTGCTCGTATTCACCTTAATAGCGCTGGAGGCATCACCGAACTGAACATCGAATGAATAAGCTTTGCGCTCATTTGATAGATTTTCAATGGTGAAATGTTGACGCTCCACTTGTTTTCCTTTTGACTTATCAAAGACGCCAAAAGAATGGCTACCCGGTGTAACAAGTGTTTTTGTTTCAATTGCATCTACAACACGAATACTTCCTGCCCCTTGTGTATTATGAGGGTATGTCTTTCCATTGGCATCTGTAAGATTTTCTGCAGTATTCATAAGTGCCGCTTTTACTTGATCGACTTCAAAGCTTGGATGAGCTTCTAAAATAAGAGCTGCTGCACCAGCAACATGAGGTGCTGCCATACTTGTCCCTTGTAATGAAGCATATCCATGTGGTTGTTCTACTTGGTGAGTAGGAATCGTACTTGTAATATTGACACCCGGAGCAGAAACATCTGGCTTAATCATCCATGTATCAACAACAGGACCGCGTGATGAGAAGTCTGCCATTGTTTCACCGACTTTTTGATCAAACGAAATATCAAATGATACGTTATCATTTCCTGCTTCAAGATCAGCTTTTAAAGCTACCCCGTCAGCATTTGTTAATTTTAGCGTAGGAATTGCCATTCCTGGTATATCTGGCATTTCACCTGCTAAATGGTTGTAGATAATTGCCCCAACTGCTCCAGCTTCCATCGCATTTTCAGCTTTTTCAACGAATGGATACTCGCCACGGATGATCAAAGCAATCTTTCCTTCTACATCTAGTCCGTCAAAGTCTGCCGTCCCCCCTAATCCAGCATAAATAAATTCATATTCTTGACCATCGAGTGCAAGGAGAGCATCATCGCTTGGGAAGCCCATCACCTTAGTGCTAGGAAAACTCTGATCAGATTGTGTGTTGATGTCTGCTTGATACACATTGTATGGAAGCCTTGTTGCTCCCACTGAGATCGCTTCACGCGATGTACCTGGTGAACCAACTGTCCAATTGTTCGGTCCGCTGTTACCGTTAGATGTTACAGCAACCACACCTTCTGCCATCGCCCAATCAAGTGCAATGCTTGTTGCCCAATCTGGACTGTTTAATGTGTTTCCGAGAGATAAATTCATCACATCGGCACCATCTTGAACGGCTCTTTCAATGCCAGCAACGACATTTTCAGTCGAGCCACTGCCACCAGGACCGAGGACGCGGTAAGCAAGAAGTGTCGCATCAGGTGCTACACCTTTAATTAATCCGTTTGCAGCTACCGTACCAGCTACATGTGTGCCGTGTACAGTCGAACCGCCACGACTATCACCTGGAGGTGTTTCTTGTGGATCGTTATTGTTATCGACGAGGTCCCACCCTTTATACTCACCAAATGCATGGGCTAAGTCAGGATGAGTGTAGTCAACGCCTGTATCAATGACTGCAACAGTTACACCTTCACCTGTAAAACCAGCATCCCAAGCATCATTGGAGCCGATAAACGGTGCGCTATCAAGCATAGAAGGGCTGTATGCATCAGTATCAATCACAATGCCTTCATCAACCGCCGTTGTAGTGTACTCAACATCTGGATACACGGCTTTGACTCCAGGAACTGCAAGCAAGTTCGGGATTTCTGTCCCCTTTACTTCAATTGCAAAGCCAGAGAATACATAATCATACTCTTGACCGACCTTGCTAGAAGTTGTCCTTTTTTGGATATCACTTTTAACCTTTTCTCGCTGCGTTTTTAGCTGTTGTTTCGATTGTTTTTTTCCTTTATTCTTTGCTTCAACAATTGACTCAGCTTCAAGCTCGACAATAACCGTCTTGACAGAAGAAGAAGAGGTATCGATATCTCCCTTAAGTTCGGCTAACTGTGGCTGAGGCCCGTTTGCAGATGCTGCAGTACCAAACCCTGAGAGGACGAGGACAAGCATCATCGTATAAATTAATAGCATTTTAAATGTTCGCTTCATTCGATTCACCATCTCCTTTAGATAATAGAAGGTAACATGCGCAAAGGTGGGATCCTTCACCAATGAACAAATTACTTTCTTTATAGTTGCAATATTCTATTAATTTTTACATTTTCCTTTATAATTCCTAAAAATGAGTACTAGTACCTGGTAAGGGTATTTTCGAGAGGGGGAGGTAAGGTTTGAGTCAAAAGTCTCATTGGGAGGAATGGCTCTATTGATAAAGGAGTTTCATAAGATAGATCTTAATTTTTGCTAATTTGTAAACTAAAATAGTGATCTTTGAACTGAGTCATTATTCACTCTTTCGACATTTTAAGGTGGACCTTTCGAATGAAGAAAATTTCTATAAACGAAAAAAAGCCACAAAAAAAGAGAGCGGCTTAAAAATAAAGGTGACTAAAGCGGTTTGGTTGGCATGGTGGAAAGGGAGTGATATTCTGAATTTGATTCAATGGATATTGTTTTAGAGCAAATTGAGATGCGTATAAGTATTCTAAAAGATAAACTTTTTCTTGATCAATTTCACAAAGGACACCTGTTGTACCTTGCCCATTGACGAGTGATACACCAACTGGCTGGCCGATGTATTGATACGTTTGTTGAAACCAGTTCATAAGGTCACCTCCACGATAACCTATGTTTAGAGGGGTAAGATGGTGTGTGTCCATATAATAAGAGAGGAGAATGATAAATGATTCAGTTAATTTTTTCTCGCGCAGCGACAGAAGCATTTGATCTCGCCATACAAGAGGATAAAGGTATCATGAAGGGGAAATTAAAAGTGTATGAACCATATCTCCAGTTAGGCGACATGCGAGATGAACAGAAGCGACTTGGTCAATTAAGTCAAATATTTGGGTTTCGTACGGATTCAGATGAGATAGCAAATTTACAAGAGCAATTTTATGAAGAGAGAACAACGATTCAAAAATTTCTTCAAAAAGGAGAAGAGGTGATGTGTTGGGTAGGAGAAGAGGCAGCTGATGAGTTAGCTTTTCTCTCTCTTATTAGTTCGATATCTACGGAAGATTTAGGGGATAACTTAAAGTTAAACCGTGTGCGCGGACCACTCTTGGTGAGAGAGTTGCTGCCTGAGAATTTAGAGCTACATATGAATCCAGTTGAAGTGACAGTCGATATGTTAAACCAACTTCAAGCAAGTTGGAATGTTCTGCTAGATCAGGGTAGTGATATTCGTGTTCGCAAAGCAGACTTCATCTACGATTATGTTTCGTTTAATCATTATGATGATCTTCTTCTAACCTTTACGAAAAGGAGCGAACCAGTAAATATCAAAAGTATTATTGGTCAAATGTATGGAAGGCATCCGCACCTCCCTTTTCCTTTCTTTTTATGGAGGATACATACACTTGCAAAAAAAGGGGTATTGCACGTAGTGAATGATACAATGAATGAAATGGAAGGTACAGTGATCCTAAAGTAGTTCGCTGTGAAATCAGGAGGAGTGATAATTATGAAGTTTGCCATTTATCAGATGGATATTGTACCGGGTGATCCACAGGCAAATCGCGAAAAAGTAAAAAACTGGGTAGAAGATGTTTGTACCGAACAAAAGCCAGATACACTTATGTTGCCGGAAATGTGGACTACAGGATATACACTTCCGATATTAGATCAAATTGCCGAACGCGAAGACGGCGAGACGTTTCATTTTTTAAGTCAGTTAGCGAAACGCTATCAAGTCAATTTTGTTGCAGGCTCAATTGCAACAAAGCTAGAACGGGGCATTGTCAACCGAGCCCTTGTCTTTGATCGCCAAGGTGAGTGTATCTATCATTATGACAAAATGCACCTCGTTCCAATGCTTAAGGAACCCGATTATTTAGTGGGCGGGCAAGAGCCACTTAAGACATTTACGTTAGATGGTCATGTATGTGGGTTATTTATATGTTATGATTTACGGTTCCCAGAGCTTGCGAGACAACTGGCTTTAAATAAGGCAGAAATTGTTTTTGTCCCAGCAGAGTGGCCTGATGAACGAAAAATACATTGGGGTGTGCTTCAGCAAGCTAGGGCTATTGAAAATCAAATGTATATGATTACAGCGAATCGCGTCGGAGAATATGATGATGTGATCTTTGCCGGAAAATCAGCTGTGACCAATCCGTGGGGCGATCAGTTGGCTGTTGGAACGTTCAATGAAGAAGAGACACTCCATGTTGAAATTAATTTATCAAAAGTGCCTGAAATTCGTGAGGCAGTTCCGGTGTTTAAAAGTCGAGTGCCACATTTGTATGAAATAAAATAAATGATTGAATGAGTGAAAAGAGGCTGGGACATAAAGAAGTGTTTAACTGAGAATTCGAACGTTGCATTGACTTAGCTCAGGAGCGGGTTAAGTGCACCAATAATTATTTGTTCGGATTCTTGTGGTTAAAATACTCTTATCCCAGCCGCTATTTCGTTTTATCATGTTCGTTTACTATAACGATTCCAGAAATGAAGGATCCATGAGAATGGGAAAGGGAGCTTATATCCTGCTTTTTCAAATTGACGCAGCAAGTTAATAAATGCTCCTCCAATTCGTCGTTGCTTTCTTAATTCCTCTTCGTCTGTTCGAACGGTTAATCGATAACCATCCTCTAAACCTTCAAGTGTAATTTCCTTCGTCCCAACATTTTCAGTCGTTTCTAATTTCTTTTCATTCATCTTATTTCCTCCTATGGACGTATTGATTTACTCGTGATTAATAGGGATAACAATCCTATACTAAGGACAATCGAACTCCCAATAAGAAGTGGAGAATGTTCTAAATACAAAGCCATTAAGGAACTAATTACCCCTGTGAGAAAAAGTAAAAAAGCATAGTGTCTAGACCACAAACTGTACTGTTGTTTCTTCCGCTCTTGGTATTGTCGCTCTTGTTGCTCGCGGTAGAGACGTGGTTCATTTGCGAGAGCATCGAGCTTGTTAGGCAGAGAGATTAAAGTCTTAGATACTTGTTCAAGCCACCTTTTTGGATCAAGGAAACTTGATCGTCCTTCTGTTTCATTGTCGCGTAGCCAATCAAGAACAATTGGTTTACCAAGTTCAAATAAATCTAACTTTGGATCAATGCTGTACAAGACTCCTGTTAACGTAGAAACGGCACGCCCTAAAAAAGCAAATTCGCTAGGCATCTGGACGGGAAGGTCACGGAGCAACAACCTGAAGTCAGCAAGTAATCCTTGCATTACGTCTTCTTCCCATCCAGTCAAGTTGGCTGATAAGGCAACATCGACAAATTGTCGGATCATGCGTTCGAGTTGTTGTTTGTCAGCGTGAGGCAAAAGAAACCTCAGTTGTTCAAGAGAATCAACGACTTGACTATAGTCACTTAAGACAAGTGCTTCTACGAGTTTTTGCAATTCTTGACTGTCTTTTTTTTTGATCGTAGCGACCATGCCGAAATCAATCAAAACGATCGTTCCATCTTCTTTAAGCATGATATTTCCAGGATGAGGATCAGCGTGGAACAAACCTTCTCGTAAAAGCTGTTCCAAAAATATAGATAATAAGTACTTCGCTAATTGTTCTTTGGAATAGGGGAGTTCGGCAATAAGAGCTTGATTTGTTACGCTTTTTCCATCAATCCATTCCATGACTAGTATTTTCTTTGTTGTAAGTTCTTGATAGAAAGAAGGGATATGAACTTCTTTAAAGCTCTCATACTTTTCCCCGAAATAGACGCCGTTTGCTAACTCTTGTTTGAAGTCGAGTTCAGCTGTGATTACCTGTTTAATCTCTTGAAACAGACGTTTCGTGTCCATTGCTTGACCGATAAAGGTGAATCGTCCAGCGAGAAACATCACAATTGATAATGCGCGAAGATCGGCATTAATGACTTTAGAAATCGTTGGTCGTTGCACTTTAACTGCGACTTGCTCTCCTGTGAGCAATGTTGCTTTATGAACTTGCCCAATCGACGCCGAAGCAACAGGATCAGTAGAAATCGACGCAAAGATCGCTTCAAGATCTTCTCCGAGTTCTTTTTCTATCACACGTTTGGTTTCTTTCCACGCGACAGGGGGAACATGATCCATAAGGTCGGCTAGTTCCTTCAAGAAGACCTCGGGTAGGATATCAGCCCGAGTAGCTAAAAATTGTCCAAGTTTGATCAATAATCCTTCAAGTTTTATAGCTTTACACTTGTACTCTTGAGCTTGGCGTAAGAGTAGTTGATTCCATTTTTCTTCGTTCCAATTTCTTCGGTGTTCTCGTTGAAATCGTATAATTTGAACAAAAAATTTAATGCTCATAAAGACGATGGTGAAGATGCGGTAGAGTGATAAAGTTTTCATTGGAATTTCACCTTCGTTTTTCTTTTATTGTACAACGTGTATAATAATTGTGCACATGATATGACTATCATTTAAACATAATACAGGTGATGTTAATGAAACTTGAGAGCTATTCTTATATGAAACGAAATCGTATGAAGGCTTATTTTGACTGCTTTCCAGATTCCCCCGTTATCTTTAGCAAGATTGGATCGTATTATTTTGTCTATATTGTCAAATGGTCAGAAAGAGACCTTGTCGTAAAAAGAGAGGATCTAGAAGAGATGGAGATTCTACTGAATCAAGAGTTAGGGCTCGGTCATGAATATGAACGTAGGTGGAAAAGGTAATGGAGAGTTTTGCTGGGGAGTGGAGGCTTATCTTGAAAGTGAGAAAACGTGAATTTAGAATTCTCCCTTTAAAAAGAGGCTGGGACAAAAGTATTTTAACTTATGGAATTCCGAACATTACGGTTATAGATTTTACAAGCCGCTCCTGAAATATACTTCGCTTTTCGCGGGAAGCTGGTGAGCCCCTTCGTGCTTCGCACTTCAGTGTCTCACCTATGCTTTTCATCCCGCAGGAGTCTACGTATATTTCATCCGCTAAATTAGCACTTCGTTCGCATCCTGAGTTAAACACCTTAATTATGTCCCAGCCTATTGATGTAGTAGACGAATTCACTTTATTGAATCTGTGCTGCGATATCTACGAGGTTTTCTTTTGACATTTCCTGACTTGTTGTCATTAATTCCAAGTAAACATCATCATTCGACCAGAATAAAAAGTGTGTGTCAAACATGTTCATATAAGAGCCTTCAAAATTTTCTGTTGTTACAGGTTCTGTCTCTTCCATCATTTCTGTTTTTTCTGTTGTAATGGACAACACGATGAATTCATCCCCTTGGTTAAAATGAAGGGTAGCCATATCCATCTCTTCAAAGTAATTGGCTTCATTAAACTCATGGGTCTCAAGAATAGAATCAAGGTTAGGGATCATAAATGAAGCCGAATCGCTTAACTCCTCAAGAGATAGGCTCTCCATCATAAAGTCATCCATCGTTAATACCTCTGCACCATCTGGAATTTCAAAGGAAAAGAGATCTTCATCAATATCAATGTTGTATTCGATATGGGTGTATTCCATCATAGAGGAGAAATCTTCACTTACCCACTCCATCTTTAAGGGCATGTAAGTTTCCTCATCAATCCAGATGTCATAACTCATATCACCCATGAATTGATCTTCTTCACCATCTTTGGTGGAAACGGATAGGTGAATGGTTTTTTGCTCTGCTATAGTATCACGACCATTAACTTTCACATCCGTTGAGTTTAGCATTTCTGTCAGCATTTCGCGCATCATTTCAGCCTCAGTTGGCATTTCATCAAGCATCTCATCTGTTGTTTCGAATACGGTGACGGTGTTTTCGTTTTCATCATACGACCAAGATTCTTTTCCGTTGGAGACGTGTAAGTAGCCATTTTCCATTTCTGTACGGTGCTTGTTTTGTTTCATGTTCCATTCCTTGTAAGTCGATGTTTCGCTTTCACCGCCGTATTCGAAGGTAGATGAGACTTCAGCATAATAGCTGTCTAAATTTTCTTGAGCCTCTACAGCTTGTTCAATAATCTTTTCAGTATCTTCAACAGAGCAAGCCGTTGTAAAAAGAATAGCAGTTGCTAGGCTGAATATAGCAGTTAGTCTTTTCATAAGTTTACCACCTCAACGATCAAATTTTGTTTCTATAATCACTATAAGTTTTATTAATAAAGAAATAGAAAGGAATTTATAAAGAAAGTATGAATTCGAAGGGAAGTCTTTCAGAGGATAAGAGGATTGACTATAATAGAAAAATAGGGAAGTTTAGTTAAATCTGAACAAAAGGGATTGAGGGAAATGAGCGAAAGTATTTTGGTTGTGGAAGATGAAATAGAAATAAGTAGAATTATTAGTGAGTACTTAGTAAGAGAAGGCTATGAAGTGACTACTGCCCATGATGGGGAAGAAGGATTACGTCTTTTTCAAGAAGTCAGACCACAGCTTGTTTTACTAGATCTCATGTTACCAAGGATAGACGGATTTGAAGTATGTCGAAATATTCGAGAGAAAAGTGAGGTCCCTGTCATTATTATTAGTGCAAGGCAAAGTGATATTGATAAGATACATAGCCTTGGTCTTGGTGCAGATGATTATGTGACTAAGCCGTTTAGTACGCTTGAACTTGTGGCAAGAGTGAAATCACAACTAAGACGATACAATCGCTATTATAAAAAGCAACGAGTAAATGAAATACTATTGTTTGAAGGATTAACGATTAATTTCAATCAACGAACGGTTAAACAAGACGGGGAGCCGGTTGTCTTTACGTTGAAAGAGTTTGAACTCTTATGTGTGCTTGCCCGGTCACCTGGTCAAGTGTTTTCCAAAGAACAACTGTACCAACAAGTGTGGGGGCAAGATGGTGCTGATGACATACGAACTGTGACAGTACATATCAAGAATGTCCGTCATAAGCTCGGTGAAGGGAGTCGACACCCTCGCTTTATTGATACGGTTTGGGGAATTGGATATAAATTCATTGGGCTAAAAAATGAAGATACGTAATTGGTTATTATTTCTTATTGTAGCAGTCATGCTCGTTCCTTTTTTATCGACGTATTTTTTTGTGAGTTATATTAATGATTGGTATGACAGAGAGCAATTATCCGAGTATGTTCATGCATCGATCCGTATTCATCATGTTGCATCTGTGCTAAAAGATAATCCACGTTTGTATCAATACCCAGCAGTTGGAGCGGATGTATTTGCAGATGAGATTAATGACGATGAGACGATTTATATTTACACATTAGATAGACACGTAATTATCAATGTGAATGGGCAACCACTGTTTCAAAATAGGACGCCAGCGAGTCAATTAATGAAGGGCATGTATGAAATGAAAGAAACTCTCTCTCATTATACGTACAAAGAACCTGTGTATTATGATGGTGTCCTAATTGGCTTTTTTGAAATAAAAAAAGAACGATCGGAATTAAAAGAACGTATTGATCAAAGTTCTTATTACAGTATCGCGTTTGTAGTGACTATGATTTTCCTGACCTTAATTACTACGCATCTACTCATCAAACGCCGAATGATAAAGCCAATCACGCAGCTTGTTAGTGAAATGAAAGCCGTTGGGGCAGGGAAGTTCCCTACAGAGCGAAGCAAACGTCGGGCAAACGATGAAATTAAGGAATTAATGGATCGCTTTTACACGATGAGTGGAGAGCTTAAGGAAGTACAACAAGTAAAACAACAACTAGTGGCTACGATTTCTCATGACTTGCGGACACCCCTTACATCAATCAAGGCGTATGCGCAGGGGTTAGAAGATCATCCCGAGAAGCAGGAGGAATATCGAGAAGTTATTATTCGTAAAGCGAATTATATGGAAAAACTCGTAGAAGATCTACTCCTTTATTCGAGACTAGAGATGAATAGTTTAGACCTTCATTGTCAGCTTGTTGATGGTGAGGAGTTGGCAGAGGCGTTAGTTGATGGATATGACGGAATTGGTGCTCAAAGAGAAATCTATATAAAGACAATGATTGATCTTGATACGTGTGAACTTTTTTGTGATGTCGATCGTTTGATTCAAGTGATGGATAATCTTGTGACAAACGCCCTCAGACATACACCAAAAGGGAAGAGTATTGAACTTGTTGCCACAACGAAAAGAGAGCTACTACCTGAAGAAATAGGATGGGAAGATGCCTATGTTTACTTCATGATCCAAGACGAAGGAATAGGAATTGCAACTGAGGAGCTCGAGCGTATCTTTCAATTGTTCTATCAGGTGGATGAAGCAAGGCACAAAGTAAATGGAAAAGGTGCGGGACTTGGGCTTGCGATCAGTCAACAGCTGATTGAAAAACACGGTGGATTGATTGGGGTGACATCGACCATAAATATGGGAAGTTGTTTCTATTTTGCATTAAAAAAGCATAAACAAGAGGGGGAGGAATAACTTGTTGAGAAATGCTCTAGGGATTTTACTACTAAGTTTACTCATATTACAAGGTTGTAGCGTAAATACCATAAGTGGAAATGAAGTGATGGCGAGTATACTTGATGTCGATGAATCAGCAACATCGTATTATATGAAAACGGCTTATGAAGGTTATGAGAATAAACCTTTCACGATGAAGGAATGGCGAATGGCTGATGGTAGATATCGAGTGGAGATGTATGAGGGAGAAACGCTTGCATTTGAATCGGTTTTTAGCGGAGACAATCATGTGATGGTCGATTATGAAGAAGAACAGATTCTCGTTTATGACGCGACCGAAACAGCAGAATATTGGACTCGATCTCCGAAAGGGTCGATGACACAAATGCTTCATGCAATGCATGATCACTATGACATTACTGTAAGAGAAGAGAAAGAGGTACTCGGACGAGAAGTATTTGTATTGGATATGAAATCTAGGAATATGGAAAAAGATGAGATGGAGATTTGGGTAGATAAAGAAAATTGGGTCATTTTAAAAATGGATTTCAAATTTGAGGAGGATTGGATGACGAGTGAGGCCATTGAGTTTGAGCTTCGACCTAAAGTAGATGCTGAGTTATTTACAGTTGATGAATCACTTGATTTTGATGAATTGTCATTAGGTGAGATTTCTTCAAATGAAACGATCGATTTGGAGGAAGCGAAAAGGCAAGCAAGCTTTTCTTTTTTAACGCCTATTGATGGGTATCAAGTTCACGAAGCCAGCACCTATCCTCGTCAGGATGATGAAGTCGGTATCAACCTTACGTACAGTGATGAAGAGGGAAAGATATTGTTTTCTTATGAATTTTTTAAGAGAAGTGACCCTCTTGTAAAAGTTTTTGGGAATGAACAAGAGATTAAGATTCGAAAGACAGAGGGACTCATGATTTGGGATGAAACATTGAATATGGTTGCTTGGCAAGAAGACGGTATTCAATATAGCTTTTATCCAGAAGCTCCACTAACGAAAGATGAAGTGGTAGAGATCATTGAAGAGATGAAGGTTGTAGAAGAAAACTAAACAAACAGGCACTCGAATCTGCTCCGAGTGCCTGTTTCATGTTGTTTTATACTGTTGCTTTTTGAAGCTTATCAATGAACTTCAACGAACGTCCTGTACCAATTGCAACTGACTCCAAAGGGTTCGGCGCAAGGTGGACTGGAACAGAAATTTCTTCTTGGAACCATTCTTGGATACCGTTTAACAACGCACCACCACCAGTGACCATTATACCACGGTCAACGATATCGCCACTTAATTCTGGAGGGCAATCTTCAAGTGTTGCGCGAACTGCTTCAAGTACATGGAAGAGCAATTCGTTTATGGCATGTTGAATTTCTGTCGAATTGAGCGTAATCGTCTTAGGCAGACCGTTGACGAGATCACGACCACGAACTTCCATCGTTAATTCTTCATGCGGGACAGGAGCATAACCGATCTCCATCTTAATTTTTTCAGCTGTACGTTCTCCAATTAAGACATTATAAGATTTCCTCACATGTTGAATAATCGATTCATCGAGTTTGTCTCCGCCGATTCGAACGGAATTACAAGAGACGACGCCACCAAATGAAATGATTGCTACTTCTGTTGTTCCCCCACCGATATCTACAATTACATTTGCAACAGGCTCTTCAACTGGAAGGTCTGCACCAATAGCTGCTGCAACAGGTTCTTCTATAATATGAACGTTCTTTGCTCCGCAGCTACGAACGGCATCTAAAATAGCACGACGCTCAACTGATGTTGAACCAGAAGGAGCACAAACAACAACATTTGGTTTTCTTAAGGATAAACCTAGTTGCTTGCTAGCTTTTTTCATGACAGCTTTTAACATACTTGCTGTCACATCAAAGTCTGCTATCACACCATCGCGAAGAGGGCGAACGGCGATCACATTGGCAGGTGTT
The DNA here is from genome assembly GCF_002797325.1 of Bacillus sp. FJAT-45037. Taxonomy (GTDB): domain Bacteria; phylum Bacillota; class Bacilli; order Bacillales; family Bacillaceae_D; genus Alkalihalophilus. The sequence continues at coordinate 194,000 of NZ_KZ454938.1, forward strand.
TTCCCTACCATGCTTTTCGCTTCAGCACCAACGGCAAGGACTTCACCTGTTTCTGTATTTATCGCGACAACAGATGGTTCATTTAAGATGATTCCTTTATCTTTACTGTACACAAGTAAATTTGCTGTTCCTAAATCAATACCTAATTCTGCGTTTGACCACATAGTATCACCAACTTTTCATTTCAAAGTCTATTTTAATAGTTGTTCATAGTTAGTTAGTTTATCAGTCATATATGAGGAAACAAAGGGTCGGAACGCTTATCTTGTATGTAAGAATATGAGAGGGAAATAGACGCTTTTTTATATTTCGCTATATATTTACCAAACCTTGCTAATTAAAGCGAATTAGGGGCCTTATATACTAGTTATAATTTCTTAAACTTTATTTTTAGGACAAACAAGAAAGGCCTAGCTACTGCTAGGCCTTTCCACATAAGGGGGGGGGTGATGCAAATTGTTTGTTAGGGTAGACGAGTAATGTAGGTAGTTAACCATTTCACTCATCGCCTGTCTAGTAATTAAATACCCGGCTAAACGATAACCAAACATCTTTTTTTATTTTCCTAAAAAATTATTTAGATTGTTTAATAGCTACTATCTTTTTATCACCATGACTCGTATTCTTTGAACTTACTATTTGGATATATTCATCCTCTGATAAGTTGGTAAATACAATAGGAGTAACGGTAGAAGTAGCATTTTTTTCAATGAAATCTAAATCAAATCGTAAGAGTTCTTGACCTTGTTTAATTTGATCGCCCTCTGTAACTAGAGCCTCAAATCCTTCTCCTTTTAAGTTCACTGTGTCTAGACCTACGTGGATCAATACTTCTTTTCCTTCCTCAGTAACTAAACCAAGTGCATGCTTAGTTGGGAATAATGTAACGACCTTACCTGTAATCGGTGAGTGAACAACACCTTCACTTGGTACGATAGCAAATCCATCTCCCATCATCTTTTGAGAGAAAACGTGATCAGGAACGTCCGTAATTGGAATTATTTTACCTGTGATTGGAATTGAAAAGTCTATATTTCCTGCAACTGCTTCTGTTGGTTGGACAGATTTCTCGACAACAGGTGTACGTCCACTAATGATGTCCTGCATTTGTGTTTTAATTTGATCAGAGCGTGGACCAAAGATCGCTTGAATATTATTACCCATCTGCATAACACCAGATGCACCTAGCTTCTTTAAAGTATCTTTTTCTACTTGATCTGCTTCTTTCACGCTAACGCGAAGTCGCGTAATACACGCATCTAAGTTCAGTAGATTCTCTTTTCCGCCAAGAGCTTTAAGTACATTATATGGAAGTTCTTCTGCTGAAACGCTTGTTGTTTCCGTATCTTCTGTAACTTCTTCACGACCAGGTGTCATAAGATTGAACTTCTTAATCGCAAATCGGAAACCAAAGTAGTATATGACAGAGAATGCTAGGCCAACCGGAATCACAAGCCACCAATCGGTGCGATTAGGTAGAACACCAAAAAGTAGGAAATCAATAACCCCACCAGAGAATGTCATCCCGATTTTTACATCTAAAATTTGCATAATCATAAATGAGAGACCAGCAAAGACTGTATGAATGGCAAATAAAACAGGAGCTACGAATAAGAAACTAAATTCAATTGGTTCTGTAATTCCTGTTAAGAACGAAGTAAGAGCAGCGGAACCCATGATTCCAGCGACAATTTTCTTTTGTGCTGGACGAGCACAATGATAGATAGCTAATGCAGCTGCCGGAAGACCGAACATCATGAACGGGAATTTACCCGTCATAAATGTACCCGCTGTTAACTCAGCACCATCACGAATTTGAGCGAAGAAGATTGTTTGATCCCCGCGCACAACTTGTCCTGCGGCATTCGTATATTGTCCAAATTCAAACCAAAATGGAGAATAGAAAATATGGTGAAGGCCAAATGGGATCAAGGCACGTTCAATCACACCGAAAATAAAGGCTGATAACGTCTGATTGGACTCAACCATTAAGTAAGACAAGTTGTTTAACCCGATTTGAATGGTTGGCCATATCCAATAAAGGATAACCCCGATAAATAAAGCGAAAAAGGCAGTAGCAATCGGGACGAATCTTTTACCAGCAAAGAATCCTAAATAAGAAGGTAATTCAATGTTGAAGAATTTTTTATACATATAGGTAGCAAGTAATCCGGCGATGATCCCTCCGAAAACGCCTGTTTGTAAAGTTGGGATACCTAACACAGATGAAATACCAGGGTCAGCCCCGATCATCTCAGGTGTCCACTCACCATATCCACCTAGTACACTCATTGTTACATTCATAATTAGGTAACCAATAAGAGCAGCTAAACCTGCTACCCCGTCTCCATTTGATAGACCAATGGCTACCCCGACGGCGAATAATAGGGCTAAGTTAGCAAAGACAATATCGCCGGCGCTTTCCATGACACTAGCAAGCATAACAATCCACTCTGCCGTAAGGAAAGGGAGTCTTGCTGTAAGGTCTGGATTTTGCATTGCATTACCTAATGCAAGAAGAATCCCTGCAGCTGGTAATAACGCAACAGGAAGCATTAAAGCTTTACCTACACGTTGTAAAACACTAAATGATTGCTTAAACATGGCGTATTCCTCCAATTTTTAAAGAGTTTAGAAGCTAGAATCGATTAGATAAACAACAAAAAAGGCACGAGCGGAGAAAACGAGCACACCAATGGAGAGAAGATAGACTTCTTATCCTATTCATGTGACCGTTTTCTTTCCTCTCATGCCTGCTTAACCAGTAACACGTTAAAAGAAACGTAGTCGTATATGGAATTATTGTTTAGATAATCGTTGAAGATGAAGTGTTAAATAAACAGCTTCAGCGTCTGGAACCGTTTTCTTAAGTGCTTGTTGCATAATCTTGATCAGCTTCCAGGACAAATTGTAGCACACAGGATATTCAGACTGCAAGACTATTTTTAATGCTTCTTGATTATCTTCATACTGTTCCTTGTTAATCCTTTCGATGGCGTGGTGTAAATGACGAACAAGGCGTAAGTAGTCAACGTCTTTGCGATCGATTTGAATGGTCAATGCGCTTTCAATAACTTGGACGAGTTCACTAATTAACCTCGTATGACGGTTGACCTCTTGAAGTGGCCTTCTCGTTAGTGCACTATGAATATGTAGTGCAACAAAACCAATTTCCCCTTGTGGAATTGATAGATGTAGTTGCTGATTTATGTACTGAATAATGCCTGAGGCTGTCTCGAATTCATCGGGGTAAGCAAGCTCTGTTTCTGGCAAAAAAGGATTTGTGATATCAAAGCCTTGATTCAAACGCTTAATGGCGTAGTACAAGTGATCAGTTAGGGCAATGTGGATATGCTCATGCAAACGGACTTTGAAACGTTCTTCAATCATAGATATGACGTCATTCATTAGTCCAATAAAAGCTTCATCGACATAATCGAGCAACTGCTTGTATTGTTCTTGTTCTTCGGCTTCTTTTAGAACGAAGAATTTCTCGGCTGTTTCTCCAGCTACATGCTCTCCAGGCTTTTTTCCAAAACCTAAGCCTTTGCCGATCAGAATCACTTCAGCGTAGTCGGGATGCTTAGCAATCAGTACATTGTTATTCAAAATTTTCTTTACAGTAAGCATGGTTATTCTCCTTTCTTTGTGAGTGAGATGGTTCTCATAATAGCTTCAACTACGGATAAAGGTCAATATAAAGAAATCGTTTCATTCAAAAAATATGTAGGAGCTATAGATTGGCATACAATATTAAATAAATTATGAACTATATGGATATTTTAAGTGGGGTGAGTGAGATGGTGAAAAAAGAAGATAAAAGTGGAATTATATTATTTGATGGTGTGTGTAATGTTTGCAACCAAGCGGTCGATTTCTTGTTGAAACATGATCAAAAAGAATATTATCAATTTGCATCGTTACAATCTGAATTAGGGCGTGAATTAAAGAAACGGTATCATATTGATGAGAATGTAGATTCTATTATTGTGATTGAAGAAGGAAACGTTTATTTATATAGTGATGCAGTATTGAAGATTATACCTAAACTCACATGGAAATGGCGTCTGTTCTCTATTGGAAGAATAGTGCCAAAATCGATGAGAAATACTATATATAAACAAATCGCAAAGCATCGGTATAGACTTTTTGGAAAGCGAGATACATGTCGCCTTCCTACTAAAAAAGAAAGAGAACGTTTTCTTTCATAACCATTAATTGAATGGTAAGTAATTTCCGGTTGTTTCGACAGTGAGGCTTTGCTACTATAGGGAAGTTATTATTTTTAATTCCTTTAAAGGGTGGCCGCATCAACGTGGTGAAGAGAATGGTCATCTGGAGCAAAGTCGAGAGTGTAGGAGATGAGTAGGTTGAAACAACAAGAACAATGGTCTTCAAAATTAGGCTTTATTTACGCAACTGCTGGTACAGCGATTGGACTCGGAGCTATCTGGAAATTCCCTTACGTGGCTGGAACGAGTGGCGGAGGAGCTTTCTTCTTTTTATTTATATTATTTACGGTTTTAATTGGTTTGCCGTTATTAATAGGCGAGTTCATGCTAGGTCGTCATACCGGAAAAGATGCAATTTCAACCTTTAAAGAAATGGCACCGAAGTCAGCATGGCCTGTCACTGGTTGGATTGGTGTGATTACATGCTTTATAGTGCTTAGTTTTTATAGTGTTGTGGGTGGATGGAGCTTATTGTATCTATTTCATGCCGTTACAGGTCAATTATCGGGATTAACAATTGATCAATATGGCCAGCGTTTCGGGGAAATTATTTCTAATCCGATACCGACACTTGGAGCACAATTGCTCTTTATTATTTTGACGATCGTCGTAGTTTCAAAAGGAATTCAGAACGGAATCGAGCGAGCAAGTAAAATTATGATGCCAGCATTGTTTGTGTTATTGATCATCATTGCGATTCGTTCCTTAACACTAGATGGAGCGATGGAAGGTGTGCGCTTCTTACTATTGCCTGATATTTCAAATATTAATTCTGATACAGTGTTATTTGCCCTTGGACAAGCCTTCTTTGCATTATCCTTAGGGGTATCCATTATGATCACTTACAGTTCGTATGTTCCCAAAACTCAAAGTTTACCGGTGTCAGCGGTGTCGATTGGAGTAATGAATGTCTTTGTTGCTTTGTTGTCAGGATTAATCATTTTCCCAGGAGTCTTTACGTTCGGACTTGAGCCGAGTGAAGGGCCACCATTAATCTTTGTCGTTTTACCGGCGATTTTTGAGCAGATGGTATTTGGAGAAATTTTCTTAATTGCCTTTTTCTTATTATTCGTTTTTGCTGCATTAACATCAGCATTCTCGATGCTAGAGATTATTGTTGCAACACGTGTAAAGAAGTCAGTGGAAAAAAGACCACGCGTGAGCTGGACTGTTGGTTTAATGATCTTCATTTTTGGAATTCCAGCTTGTCTATCCTACGGAGCGATGGCGGATGTAACTATTTTCGGACGAACATTTTTTGATACAGCCGATTATTTAGCAAGTAATATTTTGATGCCATTTGGTGCATTATTGATTTCGATCTTCATTCCGCTAAAGATGTCTAAAACAGCGATGTTTGATGAACTGAAGCAAGGATCATCGATTGGGGCAATTTTCTTCAAAGTGTGGTATGTGTTACTTAAATATGTGACCCCAATGGCAATTATCATTGTGTTCTTAGATGCGATTGGTCTCTTTAGATAGTAGGGGAGGAGTGATTAGAGATAATCGCTCCTTTTTTGTATGAATGGAGCAATTTTACAATGACTAAATTTTCTGAATCATTTTGGTTTTTTGATCGGTCATTTCATGTTAGAATAAGTAGATAGAGAGATGCCATCAAGTGCATCACTAGGAGGGGACTACAATGGAAGAAGCCAAATTTCATGCTTATTTAAATGATCGATTAGAACAAGCGAAAGTACAGTTTGAACGCACAATTGACTGTAAACATACGGAATTTGATGACCTCTACCCTTACATGACGGAGCAACCACAATTTTTCTGGTATAAGCGTTATGTGGCCTGGCAAGAACTATTAACGGTCGTTAGTATGACCGAAGACATGGAAGCAGAGTGGAGATCCATGTTCTCAACAAAACAATCTGACTATATTGAATCACGTGTTTTAGATGCAAAAGTATTAGATGATTGGTATGAAGTCCAAGAAGAAAAAGAAGCGGAGCAATCGGCTCAAAATGAATAAATAACGGCCCCCTAAGTTTTGGCTTAGGGGGTTACGTATGTAATGGAGATGAAGGATTTGAGAAAACAAATAGGAATTGGTCTTGTTTTGTTAGTAGTCATGCTGTTCCAAGCATGTGGAGGAGCCGAAGATGATTCTTCTGAACAAGATGGGGCACTCGTACCTGAAGTGGAGGAGAAAGTCGCTTGGGGAGAGGACGAGCTAAGAGAAGATGAGGCCCGGGAACTCCCGGATATGGCAGAGTTTGATCGTGATGCTAAGGAATGGGGAGAGCAAGTATCAGGAGTAAAAACACGCATCAACACTTCGGAACAAAAAATCGCACTCACATTTGATGCATGTGGCGGGCCGTATGGGAATGGCTATGACGCAGCGCTAATCTCCTACTTACGTGAAGCGGATGTCCCTGCTACATTGTTTATTAATGAACGTTGGATTATTGAGCATGAGACATTGTTTTTAGAATTGGCTAATGACCCGCTCTTTCAAATTGAAAATCACGGAACTGAGCATATTCCACTTTCGGTCAACGGCGGAACCGCTTGGGGAATTGCAGCAACTGAAAGTCCAGAAGAAGTCGTACAAGAAGTTTTGGGGAATCATGATACAGTGAAGCATTTAACAGGTAAAGAAATGAACTTATTTCGCTCGGGGACAGCATTTTATGATGAGGTTGCTGTTGAATTAGTACAAGCACTTGGATACCAAGTCGTAAATTTTGATGTGCTGGGAGACGCAGGAGCAACCTATTCAAGTGAACAAGTGGAAAGAGCGTTGCTTGGTTCTGAGAGTGGATCGATTGCGCTGCTGCATATGAATCAGCCGACAAGCGGTACAGCAGCTGGTGTCAAAGCAGCGGTACCGAAGCTTCGGGAACAGGGGTATCAATTTGTACGGTTAGACGGAGAAGAGCTTGAGTAAGGTGGGGAATGATCCCCACCTTATTTTAATTGGTAACGCTTTGGACAATATCTACTAATCGTTTCGCTAATTCATCAAGTTGTGCTTTAGTTGTATTTTTTCCAAACGATAGCCTAAAGTAGCGATGAATCTCTTGTTCATTTTTTTGTAAGGCGACCATCGTCCGAGAGGGGTTTTGTTTTCCAGATTGGCAGGCTGAACCTGTTGAGATAGAGATTTGATAACGATCGAGTCTCTGCATCATAAGCTGACCTTCGATTCCCACAATGGAAACGGCTAAAATAGACGGCAATTGTGTGTCAACATTATTCCCTCCATCGACGGTAAAATGAATACCGCAATCCTTGAGCTTCCCTAGAAAATAAGTTCGCAACGTCCAAAAAAAATCTAGTTGTTTATCCATTCGTTCATGGATGTGGGCAGCTGCCGTAGTAAAAGCAGCAATTCCTGGTAAGTCAATCGTGCCATGGCGAAAACCGTGTTGATGCGAAGTGAGTGGGTGGACTGATTGCCAAGACGTATCTTTGTTCATCATGACGGCACCGACACCTTTAGGTCCGTAAATTTTATGGCTAGAGATGGTGATCGCATCGACAGGTACTTTTTCAAGATCAAGCGGTATCTTGCCAAATGATTGAACACAATCACTGTGGAAGATGACGTGGTGATGCCTAAGGAGTTGACCAATCCTCTTTATTGGTTGAATGACACCAATCTCGGAGTTCACATGTTGGATCGAAGCGAGAACTGTATCTTCACGAAGCGCATTCTCTACTATATTTAGTGAGATCGTACCGTCGGATTGAACAGGCAAATACGTGACGTCTACCCCTTGATTTTCTAAACGCTGAAAAAAGGAAAGCACCGATGGATGTTCAATCGATGAGGTAATGACATGATTGCCTTTATGCTGATTCGCTTTATACAAACTCTCCAATGCAAGTAGATTGGCTTCTGAACCACTCCCAGTAAAATACACAGCTTCAGATTCCCCGTTGACGACTCGGACCAATTCTTTTTTACAAGAATATAAGAGTTGTCGTGCTTGTTCCCCATCTTCATGAAGACTCTCTGTATTTGCGAAATAATGTTCACTTGTTTTTAGCCAAGCCTCAATCGCTTCTTTGGATATAGGGGTCGTTGCCGCGTGGTCTAAATAGATCAATTTTATCCCTCCAATTAGTTAGCTCTTGTCATTAGTTTAGTTTTATGTAAATATAGGTGTCAAGACACATGTAAAGAATGGGTGATTACATGTTAAAAACAGATATCTTAATTATTGGCGGAGGCCTTGCTGCTATTATGACGGCATTAAAGGCATCAGAACGTTATAAAGTAACTCTAGCAATCAAGGGAACTAGGAAAAATGGAAACTCATGGCGAGCGCAAGGGGGTATTGCCGCTGCCCTTTCATCAATCGATCACCCCGAGCTCCATTACGAAGATACGATGAAGGCTGGTTGTGATCAAAATGATCCCGAACTGGTCAAGATTCTTGTTCACGAAGGACCGATACGGTTAACGCAATGGATGGAGCGTGGCCTTGTCTTTGATACGAAAGAAGATGGGACTCTTGCACTCGGAAGGGAAGGGGCTCATTCACAGCGCAGAATTGTTCACAACGATGGTGATCAAACAGGAAAGGTATGTATGGAGTTTTTTTGGGAGCTGCTTGAAGAAAGAGATGTGACGATTCTTGAAAACCATCAAGCAATTGATCTAATCATAGTAGCTCATGAATGCGTTGGAGCTACCTTTCACGGACCGAGTGGTCAAGTAGTTTCAATCCGTTCGAGAGCTACTGTACTAGCAACAGGAGGAATTGGCGGATTATTTGAAGCAACAACAAATGATCCAACACTAGTTGGGGATGGTTTGGCTATGGCAAAGCGTGCAGGAGCTACGTTGCGAGATTTAGAGTTTATCCAATTCCATCCTACGCTCATTTATTCACAAAGTAGGGTCATCGGGTTAGCGTCTGAAGCCTTGCGAGGTGAAGGAGCCTTATTAGTCAATGAATCTGGACAGTTAATTATGGAAAGTGAACATCCTTTAAAAGATTTAGCCCCTCGAGATGTCGTCGCTCGTGTGATTCAAAGGTATGTTCATCTTGGTGAGCAAGTCTTTCTTGATATCTCCATGATTCATAAATTTGAAACACGATTTCCGCAGATCGCCGCATTTTGTCAAAGAGGAAAAGTAGATCTAGCGCAAAAGAGGATTCCGATTCGACCAGGCGCTCACTTTCATATGGGAGGAGTCGAAACGGATGCGTTTGGCAAAACTTCAATCCCTCATTTGTATGCAGTGGGGGAGGTAGCTGGAAACAATGTACACGGGGCGAATCGGCTAGCGAGTAATTCGTTATTAGAAGCGATCGTTTTCGGTGAGAGATTAGGTGAATACTTAGCACCAAGACCAACACTACCAACGTTGTTTTCGGTAAACAATAAAGAGCGAGCGGTAACACCAAAACTTCCAAATGTGAATGAAGTAAGAAAGCGAGTCTCACACGCATTAAATATTACGCGGAATGAAGCCGACTTGAAAGAGCTGCTTCATTGGTTGAATCAATATAGGTCATTAAGTGAGAAAAAGTATGATCGAACCTCATGGTCTAAAGAAGAGATCACAAGGGACAATATGCACATCGTCGCAAGTCTACTTGCAACAGCCGCAATTGATCGAAAAGTGAGTTGCGGTGCTCATGAACGAAGTGATACCGGGAAGCCACATACAACAGGTCTAGACTACGGACAGTCATATCATAAGAGGGGTGTAGGGAGATGAACCGATTATTATTGAAAGAACAGTTAACAGCTTTTTTTTGTGAAGACATTGGACACGGAGATGTGACAGCAGAGGCGATGTTTAATACCGAGACGGGTGTTGCTTTATTTCGTGCAAAGGAAGCGGGCATCTTCTGTGGTGAGATTATTTTGCAGGCAGCGTATGAGCTTTTTCATCCGACTATAGAAGTTAATATTCTTAAAAGAGACGGCGAAAAGCTGAAGGTTGGAGACGTTTTAGCTGATGTGCAAGGTCCGATTGTTGATTTGCTCAGTTCTGAACGTGTCATTCTTAATCTTATTCAACGTCTATCAGGAATTGCTACACAAACGTATACAGCCACTCAAGAAGTGATGGGGATGTCTACGCGTATTTGTGATACGAGAAAAACGACACCTGGGCTACGGATGTTAGAAAAGTATGCTGTCAAATGTGGGGGTGGCTTCAACCATCGTTTTGGGCTAGATGAAGCGGTCTTAATCAAAGACAATCATATTGCTCAATGTGGAGGATCGATTTCTCTAGCCATTCAAAAGGTAAGAAGCAATATTGGACATATGGTTAAAGTTGAGGTTGAGGTAGAGTCTCGTGATCAAGTATTAGAAGCCATTGAAGAAGAAGTAGATGTGATTATGTTTGATAATTGTAGTCCAGTGGAAGCAGCAGAATGGAGAAAGCTTGTTCCATCATCAATTGTCGTCGAGGTGTCAGGTGGGATTCGTCATGAACATTTGCGTGCCTATGCCGAGAGCGGAGTGGATTATATCTCGATGGGTGCTCTGACTCACTCGGTCAAAGCACTTGATATTAGCCTTGATGTTAGCGTGAAAGAAGGTGTCATCCATGCTTAAAACAAATATTTTCGAGCAGGCGCAAACGATGATACCTACACAGTATAAGCAGATGAGTGATGAAGAGTTAATTGTTCGTGCTCATAAACGAAAACAAGAGCTAGGGACAGATTTATTTATTCCAGGACATCATTATCAAAAAGATGATGTGATTCAATTTGCTGATGTTACAGGAGATTCGCTTCAACTAGCCAAAGTTTCTGCGACAAATCCACATGCAAAATATATCGTGTTTTGTGGCGTCCATTTTATGGCTGAGACTGCGGATATTTTAACAAATGAAGATCAAACCGTCATACTGCCTGACATGAGGGCGGGCTGTTCGATGGCCGATATGGCGACGCGGCAACAGACGGAAATTGCTTGGGCAAAACTGACGGACAAATTTGGCGATTCGATCATTCCGATCACGTATGTAAATTCATCCGCTGCGATCAAAGCCTTTGTAGGAAGACATGGAGGTGCGACGGTCACTTCGTCAAATGCAAAAGAAATGTTGCAATGGGCGTTTGCACAAAAGAAACGAATTCTGTTCTTGCCTGATCAACATCTCGGGAGAAATACAGCTCATCAGCTAGGGATTGACTTAGAAGAGATGGTCGTGTGGAACCAGCAGGCAGAGAAGTTAGAGAACGTTCATCCAACCAAAGATGTGAAGATGATTTTATGGAAAGGACATTGCTCGGTTCATGAAAAATTTCGCCTAGAGCATATTGAACAGATTCGTAAAGAAGAGCCTGATCGAAGAATTATAGTTCATCCCGAATGTACATGGGAAGTGACAACGGCAGCTGATGATGCAGGATCCACTAAATACATCATCGAACAGATCGAAGCGGCACCAAGAGGTAGCAAGTGGGCGATTGGAACTGAGATGAATTTAGTCAAACGATTAATAAATGACAACCCTCATCTTTCGATTCAATCACTAAATCCAGACCTTTGCCCATGTTTAACGATGAACCGGATTGACTTGCCTCATTTTGTCTGGACCCTTGATCTAATTGCTAGTGGTACACCACAGAATGTTATTCGTGTAGAACCAGACGTAGCGAGGGAGGCGAAGCTTGCGATTGAGCGAATGTTCCTGTCTTTATAAAATAGTACGAAGCTATCAGCACATAGATGTTGATAGCTTTTTTGTATGGGGATAATAAGAGTGACCGGCTTGGTATGTAGTGATATAATGACATAGTTTGAAATCGTTATAAGTGGCAAGGAGGGATTAGATGAGAGAGACAAAGACGACTCGGGAGAAAGTGCAACTACTCCTTTTAGTCATGTTGCCTATTCTTGTCACACAGCTAGGTTTGTACGCAATGAACTTCTTTGATACGACGATGTCTGGGCAAGCAGGAGCCTATGATTTAGCGGGTGTGGCAATTGGTTCAAGCTTGTGGTTGCCTGTTTTTACAGGTTTAGGTGGTGTATTATTAGCTATCACTCCGATGATTTCTCAAAGTATAGGAGCTGGGAAGAGAGAAGAGGTTCCGTTTACAGTCGTACAAGGACTATACGTAGCGCTTGTTGTGTCCATTATCATTATCATCTTTGGTGGACTTGCTCTTAAACCTGTGCTCGGCTTGATGTCGCTTGAGCCAGAAGTTCATCGCATCGCCTATCAATATTTGATAGCGTTAGGCTTTGGAATCATACCGTTATTCATGCATACGGTTTTGCGTTGTTTTATTGACTCATTAGGGCAGACGAGGGTGACGATGTTTATCACCTTGCTAGCACTGCCAATAAATATATTTTTTAACTACGTGCTGATCTTTGGTAAGTGGGGATTCCCAGCACTAGGAGGCGTTGGAGCAGGTATAGCGTCAACCATTACGTATTGGTGTATTTTTGGGATCACCGTTTATTTCGTCATTCGGGTTGAGCCTTTTTCGGTCTACCGTATTTTTAAAACCTTTTACGGGGTGTCGCTTGCGAAATGGAAAGAATTATTAGTGCTTGGTTTACCAATTGGTTTTACCATTTTTTTTGAAACGAGTATCTTCGCAGCGGTGACGTTATTAATGAGTGAGTTTGACACAGCAACGATTGCAGCACACCAAGCGGCGATTAATTTTGCATCATTCTTGTATATGATCCCACTTAGTATTGCCTTTACATTAACGATTGCTATAGGTTATGAAGTAGGAGCTAAGCGTTTCTATGATGCGAAGCAATATAGTAAAATGGGGATCTGGATTGCTGTTGGAATGGGAGTTGTGGCTGGCTTAATTATCTATGTCTTGCGTGAGCCTGTTTCTGGGTTGTATACAAATGATCCAACTGTAGCAAGACTTATTCAATCCTTCCTAATCTACTCGATCTTCTTCCAATTATCTGATGCGATTGCGACCCCTATACAAGGAGTATTACGAGGGCATAAAGATGTGAACGTTCCATTTGTTATGGCACTTGTTTCATTTTGGCTGATCGGGTTACCGACTGGATATGCGCTAGCAAACTATACAGAATTCGGTCCATTTGGTTATTGGATTGGTCTAATCGCAGGCTTAGCCGTATGTGCAGCAGCATTATTATGGAGACTCCGCGTGGTTGAAGAGCGTGTGAAGGTTGAATTAACTCAAGGGAAATAGAAGAAGGCTATTTCAAGGTGATCAGATCACTTTTGATACAGCCTTTTAATTTAAAGTAATATGAGAATCGCGATGTTGGTAAATACCATCAAGTTTTTCTCCGATGTCCTCTTCGATCTCTTGATTGGAAGGGAGTGCATCATAACTTTCAATAATTGTAAAATCTTCTAAACACAAGAGGTGATAAGGGAACTTTTCTCCCTTATCCTCGATGATCGCATACAACTTATTACTCTTTGTACTCACAAGATCGCCTACTTCTTTAACAGAACGTTTCCGATTGATTGTGATGTTCATCCAGATCCCTCCTACAGCTTTTTACAACATTATGCCCCAAAAGAGAAGTTTTGATACATCCTCCGGAAAGTGATTCAGCTCCCTTATCACTTACAAGCAGGGAAATGGAAGGGAGTAATGAAACTGAAAATATGTTGAAAAGCTAGAAACTTCCCTTGCTTTTAAATTTACTTCAGTTTCCTACACGTAGAGTTTCAATAAAGAGAAATTCGCTAAGGAATGCCCTTAGCGACTTTTGTTATTATTGCTCTTTCCCTTTACGATTTGCTTTATTCTCTCCATTATCAATCATTTCGCTTGCAACTTCTTGGTTGAACATGCTTTCTGTCGGTGTTTGATTGTTCGTTTGAGCTTTGTTTTTTTGCTTGTTGCGTTGGGTCATAGTTATGCTCCTTTCGTTGTTTCCATTTGGTTTCACTGTTACTATTTGTTTATAGAGAAAACTTATACGAAGAAGGTGCAAGAATGGCGAAAAAGAAGTTTTATGTTGTTTGGAATGGTCGAAAGAAAGGTATTTTTACTACATGGGCCGAATGTGAAGCACAAGTGAAAGGATTTACAGGTGCCCGCTTTAAATCGTTTCCAACTGAGGCGGAAGCAGAAGCTGCTTTTAGTAGCGGGGCATCTACGACAAAAGGGACGACAAAACCTAAGGAATCACGGGCAAAAGAAGTTGATGTCGTAGCAGAAGTAAATTGGGACAGTATTTCTGTCGACGTTGGCTGTCGTGGGAACCCTGGTATTGTTGAATACAAAGGAGTCCATACGCAAACAGGTGAAATTCTTTTTGCTCATGATGAAATACATATCGGAACAAATAATATGGGCGAATTTCTAGCGATTGTGCATGGACTCGCTTATTTGAAAAAACAAGGAAGCACAAAACCGATTTATTCAGATTCATTGACAGCCATTAAGTGGGTTAAACAAAAGAAAGCAAAATCAACGTTAGTTCGTGATGCACGTACAGCCTATATTTGGTCACTTGTCGATCGTGCAGAAAAATGGTTGCAACAAAATGATTACAACACTCCGATCTTAAAGTGGCATACTGAAAAATGGGGAGAGATTAAAGCAGACTACGGCCGTAAATAGGGTTATATTAAGAAGATAGACAACGAAGGAGGCTCTTATAATGTATACAGAGCTAAGAGAAAAGCAAAAAGCCTTTTTCTATTTAGGTCAAACAAAAGACTACGACTTTCGTAAGAAGCAACTTGAAAAATTAAAAGACGCTTTAGTTAAAAATGAAGACAAGTTACTTGCAGCGGTTAAGGCCGACTTAAATAAATCAAAAGAAGAAGCCTTTTTAACAGAGATTGGGCCGACGTATCAAGAGATTACTCACACTTTAAAGCATCTAAAAGACTGGATGAAGCCTGAGAAGGTTAAGACTGCACCTTCTCATATCGGTTCTGTCGGAGTCACTCATTATGAACCATACGGGGTTGCGTTGCTAATTGCACCGTGGAATTATCCGTTGCAATTAGCAATCTCGCCATTGGTAGGAGCGATCGCTGCGGGGAACTGTGCGATTGTTAAGCCGTCAGAGCTGTCACCACACACATCACAAGCAATTGCCAAGCTTCTTGATGAGACTTTTGACGAGTTCTATATTAAAACGGTTGAAGGAGCAGTTGAAGTAAGTCAGGCTTTATTAAAAGAGCCATTTGATTACATCTTCTTCACAGGTAGTGTTGGTGTCGGGAAAGTAGTTATGGAGGCTGCGTCTAAGCATCTAACTCCCGTGACATTAGAACTTGGAGGGAAAAGTCCAGCTATTGTTCATGAAGATGCGAAGCTTGACCTCGCCGCTAAGCGAATTGCATGGGGGAAATTTTTGAATGCTGGTCAAACATGCGTAGCACCCGATTATTTATTGGTACATGTTGATGTCTATGAGCGATTTGTAGAAAAGTTAAAGAAGCAGACAAAGTCTTTATTCCAAAAAGCGATCGAAAAAGGAGAATATTCGAAAATCATCAGTGAGCGACATCTGGATCGTTTGATTGATTTTTTAAAGGACGGAGACACAGTTTTAGGTGGAAACTTTGAAAAGGACATTCGAACGATGTACCCAACGATTTTAACAAATGTTAGTTGGGATGCTCCAGTGATGTCTGAGGAAATTTTCGGACCAATTTTGCCTATATTTACGTATCGTTCTCTCGATGAAGTGATGACGAAAGTACGGGAAAAAGCCAATCCACTTGCTCTTTATGTGTTTACGGAAAATAAAAAGGTGATGACGATGATAACAGAAGGTCTAACCTTTGGAGGAGGCTGTGTTAATGATACGGTAATGCATTTAGCGACGCCTTATCTACCTTTTGGTGGGGTCGGTGAAAGTGGCACGGGTGCTTATCACGGAGTCGAGAGCTTCCGCACATTCTCGCATCGTAAAAGCATCTTAAAACAAACGACTAAAGTTGATTTGCCCCTGCGTTATAAACAAGGGAAATTGACGATGAAGATGCTTCGGAATTTATTTAAATAAACAAGGCTTGATGGGGGCGAGAGAATGAACGTAACAGAACATGTGGATGTACTTGGTGTAGGGGTCGGTCCATTTAATCTAGGGTTGGCGGCTTTATTAGATGAGAAAACAGAGAAAAAAGCCATATTCTTTGATAAAACAGAAGTGTTTGAGTGGCATCCAGGTATGTTGCTTGAGCAATCTGATTTACAAGTCCCTTTTTTAGCCGATTTGACAACAATGGCTAATCCGATGAGCCGCTATACGTATTTAAACTATCTTCATGTGCATAATCGAATGTTTCAATTTTACTTTTTTAAGCGATTTGATGTTCCGCGTATAGAGTATAATGCTTATTGCAAATGGGTCGTTTCACAACTAGCTACTTGTCAATTCGGACATGTTGTTACAAATGTGACGTATGAAAAAGATCATAATCGATATGTTGTATGTGTGCGTAAAGTAGATAGTGATGAGGAGTTTGTTTATACAGCCGATCACGTCGTATTAGGAACTGGTAGTGTCCCGGTGCTTCCTCTTGGAATGGAAGAGAAGTTAAACGATGACTTGATTCACACAAGTCGTTACAAGCACTTCAAAGGGGATATGAAAGAAGCGAGGTCTGTGACCGTTGTTGGGTCTGGTCAAAGTGCAGCGGAAGTTTTTTATGACCTTCTTGCGTCACAAGAGAAGAATGGCTATCAATTAACGTGGTTCACCCGATCAGCAGGATTCTTTCAACTAGAATCAGGGAAGCTTGGGCAGGAGGTCTTTTCTCCAGATTATGTGGATTATTTTCAACAACTCCCTTATGAGAAACGAAAAGATGCCCTACCTATGTTAAGTGGATTGAGAAACGGGGTCGAGGGCGAGACGTTGCGGGCGATCTATGACCTATTATACCACCGGTCAATTGATCGATTGGACCTTGCCGTAACTATTCAGGCAATGACGTCCATCCATGATATTAAGCAAAAAGAGCCAAGGGTGTATGAACTACAGTGTGAGCAATGGCAAGAAGAGCATAAGTTTACATATCAAACAGAAAAAGTTGTTTTCGCTACAGGTTACAAGCCACATATTCCTTCATGGTTACTTGAGATGAAAGACGAGATCGAATGGGAGAGTGAGAAGGAATATGCGGTCACCCGTGATTATCGACTTCAGTTCAATGAAGAACGAAGCAACCACCTTTATGTTTTAACGAACTTAGAGCATTCACATGGGGCAAGTGCGACAAACTTGGCATTATCTGTGCGGCGAAATCAAACGATCGTCAACTCGATCGTTGGTGAAGAAGTGTACCCGCTTCAATCGGATACGGTCTTTCAACAGTTTTCCGTAGAGAAAGAATAAGAAATGTTAGCGAGGATACCTAGATGCAGCTGGGATCCTCTTTTTTTTGAGCATATTACTTATCATTAAAGGGGAGTTATTGATAATATGTATACATAGTTGTTCTATCAATACAGGCTGAAAGTGTTTCATAGTAGGAGATTAAGGTTTTTTTTATAGGATCAGTTAATAACGATCATTATTTAATTAAAATTATTATTAATAAGGGTTGACTTCAAGTTCATGTCTGTATACAATAAGAACCATAATCATTTAATAATTATTATAAATAAGGAGTTGTTCTAATCATGACAGACAAGCGAATGGTGGCAAAGCAAGCTCCACGTTTTGAGATGGATGCAGTTATGCCTAATAAAGAATTTGCAAAAGTAAGCCTTGAGGAAAATATGAAAAACGATAAATGGACAGTATTATACTTCTACCCAATGGACTTTACGTTCGTATGCCCTACTGAAATCACTTCATTAAGTGATCGATTTGATGAATTTGAAGACCTTGATGCAGAAGTAATCGGAGTTTCAACAGACACGGTTCACACGCATAAAGCATGGATCAACACATCACGTGATGATAATGGACTTGGTGAACTTAAATACCCATTAGCTGCTGATACAAATCATGTCGTTTCAAGAGAATATGGTGTGTTAGTTGAAGATGAGGGTGTCGCACTACGTGGTCTTTTCATTATTAGTCCAGAAGGTGAATTAATGTATTCAGTCGTTAATCACAATAATATCGGACGTGATGTAGAAGAAACATTACGTGTACTACAAGCGTTGCAAACAGGCGGTTTATGCCCAGCTAACTGGAAGCCTGGTCAAGAAACACTTTAACAAATACGTTTGATTTCATGAGAGCGGGGCGCGATGTCCCACTTGATCACATATATTTACTAGAGATAAAAGGAGAGAGAAAAAAATGAAACTACGCGAAGAAATGCCCGAATTAACAGGTGCAACAACTTGGTTAAATGATGAAGTAACGAAGGAAGAATTATTAGAGAGTGGAAAAGCAACATTAATTCACTTTTGGTCTGTAAGTTGTGGATTATGTAAAGAAGCGATGCCTGAGATCAACGAGTTTCGTGATGAATACGATGATGAACTAAATGTCGTTTCTGTTCATATGCCCCGCTCTGAAAAAGACTTAGATATGAGTGTCATTGAAGCAATGGCTCAAGGACATGACATCAGTCAACCAACTTTTGTAGATAGTGAGCATAAATTAACGGATGCGATGGAAAACAAATACGTGCCAGCGTACTATGTATTTGATGAAGAAGGTAAATTACGCCATTTTCAAGCTGGTGGTAGTGGAATGGATATGCTACGCAAGCGTGTGAATCGTGTGTTAGGAAAAGAACAGAAATAAGTTTGATCGAAAACGTTAATTGGTATGGATAAAAAAGGATTTGAACTGTGAAGAGGGATTTTAGATTATGAAAAAGTTATCGACAAACCAAGGTGCACTGATTTATGATAATCAAAATTCGAGTACTGCCGGTAAACGTCTAGCTGATTCTCTAGAAAAAGATATTGCACCATATGTCGAGAAGCTAAAGCAAATTTAATAGATATATGTAGAAAAGGTGAGCCTCTATTTAAGAGGTTCACCTTTTTCGTTGTTCCATTCACTTGCAAGGATGCCGTAAATCACATGATCGACATAGTGGTCATAAAGCCATTCTGCTTGACGAATCAATCCTTCCTCCGTATAGCCCAATCGCTCTGGAATCGAACGGCTTTTTTTATTGCCTATCGCTGCACGGATTTCGACACGATTTAAATGAAGTTCATGAAATGCATAGTCAGTTAAAGCTTTAGCGACATTAGTGACTATGCCACGGCCTTGATACTCACTAGCTAACCAGTAGCCGATATAGGCAATTTTATTTGTCCGATCAATTGAGTTAAAGCCAGCAACTCCAACGATTTTTCCTTGGTATACAATCGATACTGTCAAACTCTTTTGCTCAGCGTAGTTTTTTAGATTAGATAAAATAAATGATTTCGTATCTTCCACTGTTTTGGAATCATCGACCCAAGAGAGCCACCTTTTTAGATAGTCTCTATTTTGATCAACTAATTGAAAAGCTTCCTCTGCGTCTTGAATAGAAACGATTTTTAGTGCTAAGTCATCGCGGATTTGATGTGAGAACATGCCTAACCTCCTATTGGATAAAATTTCTATATACCTTATCATGAATTTTTTGAGGGAGCAATATTAAAAAGTTTTCGTATTTATAATGTTCTAAACTTTACGAACAAAAAAACTCGTTTTATAATGAATAGCATACATATTGAAAGAAAATTACCATTTTTCTTTTTATTCGTTAGTTTTTTAAGTGATTTACAACCAAGGAGGAATTTTAATGACTGTTCAATATGATTCGCTTATGTATCCATACGCATCGAAACGTAACGTCGTTTACGGAAAGAAAGGGATGGTGGCCACATCTCAACCTCTCGCGGCTCAAGCTGGACTTGATCTTTTAAAAAAAGGTGGGAATGCGATTGATGCAGCGATTGCAACTGCTGCTTGTTTAACTGTTGTTGAACCAACGTCAAACGGGATCGGGTCTGATTGTTTTGCTCTTGTATGGGTGGATGGAAAGTTACATGGGTTAAATGGAAGTGGGCAAGCACCAGAAGGTCTTTCCATTGAAGCGGTGAAACAATTAGGTTATGATACGGAGCTTCCGAAATTTGGGATGGTTCCTGTGACTGTTCCAGGAACACCAAAAGCCTGGGCAGAGCTGTCTAAACGATTTGGTAAATTACCTTTGACTGACGTATTAGCTCCTGCAATTGACTATGCAGAGAATGGATATCCGCTTTCACCAACGTTGGCAAAATATTGGAACCAGGCGGTCAATACTTTTAAGAGATTGTTGACAGGTGATGAATTCAAAGCGTGGTTCGATACGTTTGCACCGAATGGTGAACCTCCAAAAGCTGGAGAGCTATGGAAGTCACCAGGGCATGCCAAAACGTTGAGAAGTATTGCTGAGACGAACGCTGTTTCCTTCTATGAAGGAGAGATTGCCGAACAGATTGATACATATTTCAAAAAATATAATGGATTTTTACGCAAGGAAGATTTGCAAGCGTATGAGCCAGAGTGGGTTGATCCTATTTCGGTAAATTACCGCGGCTATGATGTTTGGGAGATCCCACCTAATGGTCAAGGGTTGATTGCTTTAGAAGCTCTTAAAATTGTAGAGGGATTTGAGTTTACGGAAAGAGATTCAGTAGATACTCTTCATCAACAAATTGAGGCTATGAAACTCGCTTTTGTTGATGGAATGAAGTATATTACCGATCCGAATGAAATGAACATTCCAATAGATCTATTACTAAGCGAAAAATATGCGGAAAAGAGACGATCCCTTATTGGTGAAGAAGCGATCACTCCTGAGGCAGGAAAACCGCAACAAGGGGGGACCGTGTATTTAGCTACAGCCGATGAAGAAGGGAATATGGTGTCCTTTATCCAAAGTAATTACATGGGATTTGGCTCTGGCATCGTTATTCCTGGTACCGGTATTGCGATGCAAAATCGTGGTCACAATTTCTCGTTGGATGAAGGTCATGATAATTGCTTGAAACCAGGTAAAAAAACATATCATACAATTATCCCCGGATTCTTAACAAAGGAATCTCAAGCAGTTGGTCCATTTGGCGTGATGGGAGGCTTCATGCAGCCACAAGGTCATATGCAAGTGGTTATGAATACCGTTGATTTTCATTTAAATCCGCAAGCAGCTTTAGATGCACCGAGGTGGATGTGGTCAGAAGGCAAGACGGTACATGTTGAAGGAAGTTTACCAACCCATCTAGCACAAGCGTTGAAACGCAAAGGGCATGATATTCAGGTTGCTTTAGACGGAGGTTCATTTGGTCGGGGGCAAATTATTTGGAGAGATCCTGAGACAGGCGTGTTAGCTGGAGGAACGGAGCCAAGAACCGACGGCGAAGTCGCAGCTTGGTAAAGAGAAGAAGGGTTCAATCAACATTGATTGAACCCTTTCCATGTGAAGATAAAAAGCTAGACTACAGTTTCAATCCGCTTCTACTCTTAAATCGACGCAATAAAATATGACTTTCTACGCGTGTAATCCCTTTGAGGGCGTAGAGTTCTTCATTTGTGAAGCTTTCTAATTCGTTGAAGTCTTCGACAAGCACATGCATATGTAAGGTACTCGGTCCGGTCATTTGGTAACAACTTGCAACACGAGGATTCTCTGCTAATGTCTCAGCAACACGAACGAGTGAGGTAGGTTCACAGTCCACTTCAAAGAAAGCAGACACCGACTTCCCTACTTTCTCTGAATTGATGACGACACTAAACTTTTCAATAATGCCTTCTTCTTTCAAATGATGAATACGATCTCGAATGGCAACTCGAGATAGTCCTAACTCTTTTGCAATATCTACATAAGACATTCGCCCTTGTTCTGTTAGCAAGGATAATATTTTACGATCGGTTGTATCTATTTTCATCCACGTCACCACTTATTCGTTAGTTGCTCTTATTATATTAAAGCACAAGCTTCCTGTCACGGTAGTAAAATTGTATAAATATGTATTTGGGTTCGAATAGTGGGACTTAGTTGGAATGTTTTATGCCAGCTAGTTGTCGTTCATTAGTGAATGTAAGTGCGTTAAACTATATTCATAAACAAAGTAAGAGTAGAAAATGAGTAACAAATGAAAGGAGTGAGTAAATGAATTTTCATTTACAAAGAGACTTGTTTATCGCCTTTTTCCGTTCAGGAATTCTTGGTTTTGGTGGTGGACCCTCGACGATTCCACTTGTACATAAAGAAATCGTTGAACGTTATAAATGGATGAATGACGAGGAATTCTCGGATGTTTTGGCACTTGGAAATGCATTACCAGGGCCGATTGCAACAAAGATGGCAGGGTATATAGGCTACAAAATAGGAGGATGGGTTGGCTTAGTTAACGGATTAATCGCGACAGTGTTACCAACTGTATTTCTAATGATTGGTTTGATAGGGCTTCTATCCCAATTTCGTGACTCAAGAGTGGTAGCAGGAATGACCGCAGCAGTGACACCTGTTGTGTTTGTGATGTTATTTGTATTGACTTTGCAATTTTTAAAGCAATCTAAACAAGGCATAGGGGTTGCGTTAACGATTGCTTTAGCAATAGCAAGTGTCATTGCTTATCAAGTACTAGGGATTCATCCTGCCATTGTGATAGGAGTGCTTATTGTATATGGGCTTTTGATCAAACCACGAGGTGAACGGGATAAAGAGGGGGCCGCATCATGACGTATTGGGAATTATTCGTCGCATTTTTCATCCCTGGCATCGTTGGTTATGGTGGAGGACCTGCTTCGATTCCACTTATTCAAACAGAGGTTGTCGAGCGTTACGGCTGGCTTACAGTAGAGGAATTTGCAGAGCTTTTAGCCATTGCTAATGCGTTACCAGGACCGATTGCGACAAAAATGGCAGGGTATATAGGATATGAGATCGGAGGAGTGTTAGGTGCGTCTGTTGCTTTATTTGCAACGATTGCTCCATCACTTATGATCATGATCTTTTTACTTGGTCTCCTTTATAAGTTTAAAAATTCTCCACGAGTAAAGAGGATGACGGGATTGATTAAGCCAACGATTGCTATTTTACTAGGAGTGTTGGCATTTCAGTTCTTCGATGCATCGCTTACTCATTCGGGTTGGTTTCAGACAATATTTTTAATCGTGGTGAGTTGGCTTCTTTTAGAAAGATGGAAAGTACATCCTGCCTTTGTCATAGCAGGAGCACTTGTTTATGGAGCTTTGTTTTTAGGGCATGGATAAACTGACTTTATTTAAATTTTCAAAACTTTGTGGCGATAAGGTGTAATCTTTGTTAAACTGATATTACGGATCTCGAAATAATGAGGAGGAAATACATATGGGTTACCCACTAGTATGGGATTTAGAGAGCTTTTTTAAAGGTGGAAGTGAGTCGGAAGAGTTTGCTCACTTTGTAAAGAAAATCGATCAAACGCTGCTTCAGCTTCAGGGGCGTGTCGAACTTGAAAGCTCGATCGAAGAGCTTGAAACATTTATTCATGATCTTCAAGATGTTATGCAGTATGCAAGAGAAGCAGGCGCATTTGTTAGCTGTTTAACAGCCCAAGATGTAAGTGATGAAAAAGCGACATTATGGCAAGGGGAAATTCAAGAGCAAATGACAAAAATTCAAAGTCTTGCGGTCAGTCTAGAAGAAAAGTTAGTAGCGCTCTCGAATGATCAATGGGAAACATTGATTGCACTAGATTCTCTAAAAGAAGTGAAATTCAATCTAGAAGAGCGAAAGTTAGCAGCAGATGATAAGTTAGATCCAGAACAAGAGAAACTAGCAGCTTCATTTGCTATTGATGGCTATCATGCATGGGGTAACCTTTACAATCAAGCCGTTGGACGTATGCAAGTTCCTTTTGAAGAGGATGGAGAGGTCAAACAGTTATCGGCAGGACAACTACAAAACCGCCTCAATAGTTCAGATCGTCCGACGAGAGAGAGAGCCTTTGACGTATCAGAGGAGGCATGGCAAAAGGAAGCGCCATTATTCGCTTCTACATTAAATCATCTAGCAGGTTTTAGACTAAAATTATATGAAGCTCGTGGGTGGGAGGATGTACTAAAAGAACCACTCGCTATTAACCGCATGGAATCTAGTACATTAGATGCGATGTGGGGAGCAATTAATGATAATAAGCCACGTTTCTACGAATTTATGGATCGGAAAGCAAAGTTATTAGGAGTAGAGAAGCTGGCGATGCATGATGTTCATGCACCACTGCCAACCGAAAAAGATGCAACGATTTCTTATGATGATGCTTGTGAGTTAATTATTAAGCATTTCCGTAAGTTTAGTCCTAAGCTTGCTACATTTACTGAAGGAGCTCTGCGTGATGGATGGGTCGAAGCTGAAGATCGCTCTGGTAAACGCCCTGGTGGGTTCTGTACATCCTTTGCAAAATCAAAGCAATCACGTATTTTTATGACATATGATGGCTCGATGTCTAATGTAGCAACGCTTGCTCATGAATTAGGTCATGCTTATCATGGCCACTGCTTAAAAGAGAAGCAACCATTTGCACAAAGATATGCGATGAATGTCGCGGAGACTGCTTCCACTCTTGCTGAAACGATCGTTGCTGATGCACTTGTTTCAGAAGCGACAGATAAAGAGCTCAAGCTTTCATTATTAGAAAATAAAGTGAATCGTGCACTCGCATTCTTCATGAACATCCATTCACGCTTCTTGTTTGAAACGAGGTTTTATGAAGCACGTAAAGAAAAGTTAGTATCCACAAAAGAGTTAAATGAGTTAATGGAAGAAGCGCAGCGCGAAGCTTATGGCAATCAGTTATCAAACTATTCACCGACGTTCTGGGCATCAAAACTTCACTTCCATATTACGGGCGTTCCGTTCTATAACTTCCCGTATACATTCGGTTACTTATTTAGTATGGGGATCTACAAGCGTGCTCTTGATGCAGGTCGCTCATTTGAAGATGATTATATTGCTTTACTTGAAGACACTGCAAGCATGTCAGTAGAAGATTTAGCAAAGAAACACTTAGATGTAGATATAACAAAGAAAGAATTTTGGCAAGAAGCGATCGATGTCGTCTTAGCTGATGTTGATGAGTTTATGGAATTAACGAAATAGCCAAGTGAAACCAAGGAGAAAAGTCTTCTTGGTTTTTTTGATTAAATAAATCTTTATGACTAGTCTTTTAGCAACTATTTATGTCTTTTTTATGAATATACATGGTATCATAGGATTATTCGATCAAATTCGTCAATAATTGCGAATTGTTTATGGGGGAAAGAAAATGAGAAGAGGCTCAGTCGGTCAAAAATTAATTATGGCATTTGTTATTGTTGCACTTATTTTTAGTGTAGCTAGTGTATTTTCGTATATTAACATTAAGAATGTCCAAGAATCCTATGGTGAGCTTACTGGCCAAGTTCGTGACTTAGAGGTCAATACACTTCAAATGGAAAGTCATTTAAATCGTTCAAGTAGCAATTTAAGAGGGTACTTGTTATCAGGTGAACGAGAGATGTTAGAACGGTTTTATACGTACAATAACAGAGTTAATGAATACTTGTCAGAGTTGCACCAATTAATATCAACTGGTGATGGGACAGAAACCATTGAGAGTTTGCAACAATCAAATTTAGATTATTTACAAACGGCGAATCAAGCGATTAATCAGTATCAATTAAATCCTGATGTAGCGGTAGAGATTGTAAACAATGAGGTCTTACCGATTGGTCGAGATATGTTAACTGTGGCAGAAGGATTTACGGCTAGTATTGGTGAATACCGAGAGGGTACAGAACGTGCGATTCATCAAGAGGTTGACCGATCCATCCTCATGACCGTGATTATTAGCATTGCTGCATTTTTGATAGCGATCAGCTTAGGGGCCGTCATGTCCCTGAGGATTACAAAACCGCTGAAAGAGATGAAGCATGTGGCTGAGAGAATGGCAGATGGTGATTTAACGGTAGAAGTGAAGCAACTAAAAGGAAAAGATGAAATGGCAGCACTAGCGTCAGCTTTTTCAACAATGCAATTACAACTCCGTACCTTAGTCGGTCAACTATTGAATAATTCAGATCAAGTTGCAGCCTCCTCAGAAGAATTGTCAGCGAGTGCGGAGCAAACATCACGCGCAACGGAGCACACAGCCTCAGCAATTGAGCGAATTGCAAAAGGAACGGATGATCAATTACAGGCAGCCGATTATTCAAAAGGCTTGCTTGATGAAGTTGCATCTGGCGTTACTGAAATTGCATCAAGCGCAACTACGGTTGAAGCACATTCTGAACAGTCTAGACAATATGCAGCCGATGGTGGCAAGTTAGTGCGTGAAACTGTAGCTAAAATGAATGCAATCGATCAATCAGTTCAAGATTCTGATGCAGCAATTCAAGGGATGTCTGAGAAAGCATCTGAAATTGGAGGCATTTTAGATGTTATTCGTGGCATTGCAGATCAAACAAACCTACTTGCTTTAAATGCAGCGATTGAAGCGGCAAGAGCAGGGGAGCATGGAAGAGGGTTCGCGGTCGTAGCTGATGAAGTTCGCAAATTAGCAGAGCAGTCCTCTAGTAGTACACTTAAAATTAATGATTTGATTTCTGCTATGCAAGCAGAAACCAAGCATTCTGTTTCCATGATGGGGCTTGTGAAAGAGGAAGTGAGCATGGGACTAAAGACTGCCAACGAAACAAATCAAAAATTCATTGCCATTACAGAGGCCATTGAATTAATGAATACACAAATTGAACAGATGACAGGAACGGTACAATCGATGGCTGAAAAATCGACCGTTGTTTCTGAATCTGTCAATGATATGACAAGTATTGCAAGAGAGTCTGCGGAGCACTCTTCAACTGTAAGTGCATCAGCGCAGGAAACACTAGCTTCGATGGAAGAAGTGACATCTTCGGCTCAAGCATTAACATCAATGGCAGAAGAACTTCAACAATTAGTTAAGAAATTTAAGATTAATTAGTGTAAGAAAGGCCTTTTTTCTCAGGCCTTTCTTTTTATTGTTAATTATCTATTATTTCTGAAAAATATATCGCCATTTGTCGGAATTGTGATAAAATAGTACCATTACATATATCCTGTCTAGTGAAAAGTAGACATTGATAGATTAGGAAATGGGTGCAGAAGATGAAAGTGACGATGCGAGTCAAACTGATGGGGGCTTTTCTCATCATCTCATTAATATTTGCGATCTCTACCGTGGTATCTTTTTATAGTACTAGTAAAATGGAAGAGTCTTTTGATTACATGATCAACGTTCTATATGAAGGCAGAGATAAGGTTGTGCGTTTAGAGGGAGTCATCCAAGAACAAAATAGCAACTTAAGAGGATATTTACTTCATAGTGATCGTGATCTACTAGAGCGTTTCTACGAGCGTAATCAACGATCGAATGAACTAATAGATGAAACCGTTGAGTTACTTGAAAGTGATGCTGCTAGAGAAGAGCTACTCGCCATTAGAGATGAAAATGCCGAGTTATTAAAGCGCTCTAATTTTGTTGTCGGTCAATTTAGGCTAAATCCAGATGCAGCGATTAGTCGTGCAGCAGACACAGTGACCCCATTAAGCATAGAGCTAACCGATCGTACACACGCATTTACGGAGTCAATTGATGAGAGTATTAATCAAACCGTTACACAAGCGGTTGAAAATATTAATCAATCACGTATGATATCGTTGATTACTACCACATTAGCCTTTGTTTCAGCGTTAGCGGCAGGGGTTGTGATGACGGAGAAGTTAGTAAGGCCGCTAAAGAGGATGACAAACGAGGCCAAAGCGATTGCTACTGGAGACTTAACGAGTAAGAGAGAATCAATTAAAGGTCAAGATGAGCTAGCAGAACTTGATCACTCTTTCTCTGAGATGAAAGAGAATTTACGAACTCTTATCTATCAATTATCTAATCATTCTGCTCAAGTCGCTGCATCTTCTGAGCAACTATCTGCGAGTGCAGAGCAAACTTCTCAAGCAACCGAACAATCGTCCTACTCGATCGAAAGCATTCAAAAAGGGACGGAGAAGCAACAGCAAGCAGCTAAAACTAGTGCGCATGTATTAGATGACATGATTATGAGTGTGGATATGTTAGAACAAGGGTCAACAGAAATAAAAGATCACTCAAAACAATCTGTTATTTATGCTAATGAAGGTGGTGAGCTTGTTCAAGAAACCGTTCAAAAAATGAAGACGATTGCTCACTCGGTACAAGATTCTGATCAGGCGATCCAGCAGTTAACGAGCAAGGCATCTGAAATTGGTGTCATTTTAGATGTCATTCGTGGTATAGCCAACCAGACCAACCTACTCGCTTTGAATGCGGCAATTGAAGCTGCTCGAGCAGGCGAACATGGAAAAGGTTTTGCGGTGGTGGCTAACGAGGTTCGTAAGTTAGCAGAACAATCGGCACAAAGCACCCATCAGATTAGCGACTTGATTATAGACATGCAACAGGAGTCGGATAACTCGGTCTCAAAAATGAACTTAGTGAAAAATGAAGTTGAATACGGTATCCAGATTGCTAACGAGACGAATGTGAAATTTGAATCCATTACAGAAGCCATTGAATCGATGACCGCTCATATCAATAGAATGAACGAAACAACGAGTCAAATCTCTAGTCAATCAAAAGAAGTGACCGAGTCTGTTTCGAATATGAGTATTGTCGCAAAGGAGACAGCAGAGGAGTCGACGACTGTTTCTGCTGCCGTGGAAGAAACGTTAGCGTCGATGCAAGAAGTGACATCTTCAGCACTCGCTTTAACGAATATGGCAGAAGAACTTCAGCAACTTGTTCAGACATTTAATCTAAAATAAATAGACATAGAA
Source organism: Bacillus sp. FJAT-45037 (assembly GCF_002797325.1). Taxonomy (GTDB): domain Bacteria; phylum Bacillota; class Bacilli; order Bacillales; family Bacillaceae_D; genus Alkalihalophilus. Next base: position 222,932 of record NZ_KZ454938.1, read on the forward strand.
AAAGAGGCAGAATCTGATCAGATTCTGCCTCTTCTTCGTTATCCTTCTTGTTTTAAGTACCGTTTGTCTTTCATAAATAATCTCCAGAAAAAGATAAAGATCGGAACGAGTACAGCCATTCCGACGCCATATCCAATGAGTAACAGTTCAAACATCGTATCATTGGTGAACGCGTCATAAATGGTTACATCTGGATATAAAAAGTAAGGCATATGAGCGGAACCATACGCAAAGCTAGCAAGCCCGAATTGAATCGCAATTAAAATGACGGCCACTCGAGGCTGCCCGACACTTACTTCCTTAGACGGCCACCAAAGAGCACTGTATCCGACGGCAAAAGCAAAAAGAGATAAAGAAAACAAAAGCCATTCATTGGCCATATTTTCAAACATCCAAAAGGCTTCAGGAATCAATGTCATGATCGCTGCTACGGCAAAAGCTAACGTAATTGGGCCTAAAATGATCGCGTTTTTTCGGTATACATGGTACGTCTCTTCTGAATTTGCTTCTCGCGCATAATCACTAAGAAGCAATGAAGATAAGAAAAGTTCTGTACTCAGACCGAAACCTAGATGAGTGTAGAAAGTAGGGCTTGTGAATAGCTTATTGGCTAATACGTAAGAATGATCACCAACTGTCTCAACAAACCCTCCGATTGCTGCAGGTAAAATACTGATTAAGAGGGCAGGAATTAAAAGCCCTGTTACTCCCGAGATGATGACAAGCGTATCAGTATATTTCTTAACAGAGTAGGAATAAACCATGAATGCACTTCGAATGGTCAGTAAAATTAAGACTAGACAGAAAGGGACAATCATAATCGTACCTAGAGTAGATGCAGCACCGGGAAAAAATCCAACCAAAGCGACAACAAGTAAAACAAGAAAGACGTTCGTTACTTCCCAAGAGGGAGACAAGTAGCGATTGGCAATACTTGCTGCTTTCGTGTCTGTGCGTTTTCGATAAAACATCGCCCAAAATCCAGCCCCAAAATCAATTGAACCTGCAATCGCATAGACAAATAGGAAAACCCAGAGAATAATGATCGCAATATAGACATTTTCCATCTAGCATCGAGCCTCCTTAATCATGGTGTTTGCTTACATGGTTGTAGTCGTTGGTTCAAGGTCATGTTTAACTGGGTTGCGTTTGAAATAAAAATGCATCACAAGACCAGTTAAGACGAGTAAGGCGATGTAGAGAGTGATAAATAATACAAACAGCATGCCTAAATTACCAGAATTTGTGGCAGCTTCTGATGTTTTTTGGATCCCAAATATAGTCCAAGGTTGTCTTCCTGTACAACTAAAAATCCATCCAGTTTCAATACCAATCATTGCAAGTGGTCCACCAAAGACAAGCGCACCAAGCAACCATTTAGGGTAAGGATTTAACTTTTTTCGTCCAAAGAACCAAATGACTAACGAAATGCCCGCCAAACCAAGCAAAAGCGTGCCAATGCCGACCATGACGTTAAATAAAGTGTGAACAAACAACGGAGGCCATTCATCACGAGGGAAATCATTTAATCCTTGAACGACCCCGTCAGTTGTACCTGTAGCTAACCAACTTAGCATTCCAGGAATTTCAATTCCTCCAACGACTCGGCCAGCTTCCGGATCGGGTGTTCCAAGGATAGCAAGTGGAGCATTGGCTTGTGTCTCAAATAACCCCTCGGCAGCAGCAAGTTTGATAGGAATTTCTTCATGGAGCATAACAGCAACATCATGACCGTTATTTGCCGTATAGAAAGCCATTAAAAATGCAACGATTAAAGAGAGTAGTAACCCCTTTTTATGATAGGTTGTCTCTCGTTCAGATAGACCCCCACGGAAAAGCTTATAAGCAGCTACGGATGCGAGCACAAAAGCTCCCGTTAAATAAGCACTACCGACAACATGCATTGCAGTAACATAAATACTAGGATTAAAGGCAGCTTCTAGTGGGCGTACATTCGAGATTACCCCGTCCGTATAATCAAAGCCAGCGGGCGTATTCATCCAAGCATGGGCATCTGTAATGAGAACAGCAGAAGCCGTCGCACCTAATGCAACAAAGATGACACTAATAATTCTCATCGTAGGAGTGAGACGATCTGCGGCGTAAACGTAAATTGATAGAAATAAAGCTTCAATAAAGAAAGCGAAAATCTCAATTTGGAACGGCAAAGCAATGACTTGACCAACAATCTCCATGTAACCAGGCCACAGAAGCGAGAGCATAACAGCAACAATCGTACCAGATGGGATTGCGACTCCGAGTAAAATTGCCACTCCTTTTGTCCATCGTTTTGCGAGAGTTCCATAATCAGCGTTTTTTGTAATCGCGCGCATAATCTCAGCGAGTAGAATCATGAGAGTGATTCCAACACCTAGCGTGGCAAAAATAATATGAAATGCCATGGAAGAACCAAATAAACTGCGCGCTAATAAGACATTATCCATTTTCTTCGTTCCCTTCTTGTTGACTGCACATTGATCAGTAACCATTCATTTATACTGATACTTTGTGTTGTTTAAGTGGGATTATGCACTAAATTTTCCAAGAGAAGAAAACATGTACAAAAAAAAGCCACCTCAATTGAGATGGCTTAGATTATTTATTGCTTGGATGTTTTGACAGCAGTCTGTCGGTCTTCAATCCGCTTTTCAATCTTAGAAAGAAATTCAGGATCATTTAGTAATTGCTTTTTATTTTCAAGTACGAGTTTTTCGAATGTGATGGCTTGACGTCTCATATATATAACCAGTCCTTATTTGTAAAATGTGTAGCAAGTCGCTGTTTGCTATACAGAGAGTATAACAATAAAGAAGCCTACGTGGAGTGTCTAATTGTTACAATTTTTCGATAATGTAGAATGATGACGAAATATGTCGGATGTTTCTAACAGCTTTTCTGCGTACATAAGATAATAAAAAGTATAGGAAGGGTGTTGAGATGAATCGGTTTCCATTTCGTCCATTAGATGAGGCGAGTGTAATCATTGAAGAAATGATGAGTACGGAAAGCTCAGATGTGCTGATGATCGATTATTTATCAGTCACATCTAATGCCGAAGAGGCGAAATATTTATGGCGACAGTTGTTAACAAGTAGAAGACGTCTTTATGATTGGCTGAGAAGTGTTTATTTTCAGTTGAATGGACATTGGCCAAAAACAGATCAAGTAACTTTTGAGCCACCTGCTACATATGACGAAGGGGTTCAAGTCCAGTCTAGGAGGTTAGAACGAAAGCAAGATCAGTTGCAACAGATGATGACTCAAACAACGTCAGCCTATCTCTATCAATCATTGCAAATCGTCTACAATCACATGCAGTATGAGATGATTTTATTGAGGCAGTTACAGAGGTTTAACTAAGACGGAGCATATCAACTAATGATATGCTTTTTATAATTAAGAAGAACAGAAAAAAATAAATTCCGAATGTAAGCGGTTACTATTTATTTATCTGTTTACAGATGACTAGTTAATTGTTAGAATATTTTTAACATTTAAAAAGAGAGATAAAGAAAAATATTTTGCACATGGACGTTTGTTCAATCTTACAAAAGAGAGTTGCATTTTGAGGAGGAGAGAGACATGACAGTATCAGAAAAGAAAAAATTTGAGGATCTTCAAAGAAAGATCGAAAGTCTGACACATGAACTGAATCAATTAAAAAGAATGGAACAAGATGGGTTTGAGCAGTTAGATACAGATGCTTTTCTGACACAAGCATACAATTAATGTTAAAATGGAGATGTTTAACAGTCGTTAGACATCTTCTTTTTATGATTGAAATAGTGATACAGAAGATTGAATAGATTGAAGGTTTTTCTATAGAAAATGAAGGGAGCAAGGAAATGACCGTCAAAACAGAAAGAATTCATTGTATAACGATACCAACGCCTTTTCTCGTCGGACCAGTAAATTGTTATTTAATTGAGGGAGAAGTGCTAACCTTAGTGGATACCGGACCTAAAACGGAGGAAGGCTGGAATGAGTTAAAGCAACAATTGAATGCGATTGGCTATTCAACGGATGAGGTAAAGCAAATTCTCTTGACTCATCATCATCCTGATCACGTTGGTCTTACTACAAGGTTTAAGCAGGCACGAGTTGTAGCTCATCGATTCAGCGAAATGTGGCTATCGCAGAATGAGATATTCTTTAGAGAGTATGCGGCTTTCTTTCGTCATTTTTATCGCCAGCATGGTTTAGACCAAGACCAGTTAAATGTCATTGAGCGAGCAAGTATGGGGTATCTTAAGTATGTTGAGCCAACGACTATTGATGTCTGTGTAAAAGAAGGAGATTCTGTTCCTGGACTTGAGGATTGGAAAGTGGTTGAAGTACCGGGACATGCGCAAAGTCATCTGTTATTCTACAGAGAATCCGATCATGTTGCTATCGGTGGCGATGTACTATTATCATCGATCTCATCAAATGCTTTATTAGAAGCGCCAATGGAAGGCGATACTCGTCCTAAAACATTACTTCAATACCGTGACTCTCTAAATAAGTTAGTTGATTTATCCATTAAAGAACTGCACACTGGCCATGGCTTAAAAATTACGAACGTAGAGGAAGTCGTGAAACAACGTTTACTCGGACAAGAAGAACGAGCCAATGCAATCTATGCACTCCTTAAAGAGGGCCAAAAAACGGCCAATCAGTTAAGTGTCGAGATGTTTGGACGAAGACATGTCAAGCAACCTGAATTGACGTTTTCAGAAGTGTTTGGTCACTTAGACTTATTAATGGATCAAGGAAAGATAGACACGGTCGACGTCGAAGGATTAATTTATTTTAAGATAAATTGAATGAATAATCATTCAATTTTTATCTTTCCTTTCTTTTTCCTCTGCTTTATTGGTAAAATAATACGAAAGGCCAATTACGAGGAGGAAGCGTTATGGAAATGGAAAAGAAACGTTGTCAAACGCTATGTAAAGGATTGTGGATTGGTGGAGCAGTGGCATTAACTGTCGTGCTCGCAAAAAAAGAATGGCGCGAAAAGCTAGTACAAGAAGCATCTGAATGGAAACAAGGAACAGAGGATGTGGTGACGTTCCTTCGTGACAATCGTGAACAGATTTTTGAACAAGTGCGCACTACAGCAAGTGAGGTTTCACAGGTCGTTCGCGATATCAGTGATGACGTCAAGAAGATTTCTGAAACGGCTTCTCATTTAAAAGAAAGTTCAGAGGAGATCATTCAAGCAACAAAGGACGCAGCTTCCGAAGTTAAACAATTAAAAAATAAAAACTTAAACGAATAGAACTCAAACAAACGGACATCATAAGGTTTAAGGACGGCAGATCATCTGCTGTTCTTAACACCAAGCTAGTGCAAGTCGTTGTTCAGAGATGCAATAGGCAAGTCACGAATTTGTAGTAAGTACCTTATGAGGTGATTACGATGGAGAATTACAAAGACTTTCAGGATTGTTACTAAACAATATTGAAATGAGGTGTCTCCAAAGGACAAACATCGTTTCGACCCCAGATTGTTCGTTGAATAAGTAATGCTTGTCATTAGCGATGGTGAAATGGAGGTGACCACCTTGCGTCGGTCACCTCCATTATTTTCATTAAGAATTTTAAGGAGTTTTTTCGTTGAAGGTTTAGAAAGAATTTCTCCCTATTCAACAGATCACGTAACCCATTTTCTATTAGAAGAGGTGTATGACATGAGCCAAAAGAAAAAACCAAAAGCAAATGCTCATCACTCTGGGCACAAGCATGCCAACAACCATAAAACAAGCAGTTCAGCTAATAAGCAAAATGGCTATCACTAACATGAAAAGCTCCCAACATACTGGGGGCTTTTTTTATGTTTAATTCCGCACGTGATTACTTGTTGTCTGCTTTGATTTAAATAGGATGCCTGTGATAAAAATGAGTATAAGCATGCCACCGATGGAATAATAGATGCTACCAGCTTCAAAGACGTCGATAAAAATGCCTCCAATTAGAGGTCCGGTCATGCTACCGAATCCAAAGCTAATTGCCATCATGACATTTCCAGTCGGTAAGAGATGAGCAGGGATTAAGTCTGCTAAGTACATAATACCGAGAGAGAAGAACGAGCCGACAAGGGCTCCAGCTACAATAAATAGAGAAAATAAGATCCATGGTGATGATTCAAATGTAATCATCGAAAAGAAACTTATGCTTCCAAGGAGCGATAAAAAGAGGAGGATCTTTTTACGTCCGATGCGGTCGCTTAATAACCCTAGAGGTAGTTGTGTAACTAATCCTCCGATAACGAATGCTGGTAATAAAATAGAAACCAGTTCAATCGTCATCCCTGATCGAAGCGCATAGACAGGGTAGTTCCCGTGCAAAGAAGCCTCAAGAAAGCCGTATCCAAATCCAGGCAGTAAGGCAAACCATGCAAGACGGAACACTTCTTTATAACGCGACCAAGTGGAAAGCTGACTACCTGTTTCTAGATCGGAGGCAGGAAATTCGTTTTTCATTTGTAAAATTAGCAACCATGCTGCCATACTTAACCCAGCAGAGATAAGGAAAGGTAGATATTCATTTACACTTAGTAAACGTGTCATAAACGGACCTACTCCAAAACCTAAACCAAATGCTAAACCATAAATCGAAATGTTTCGTCCGCGCTTTTCAGGTGAACTTGTGGTCGTAATCCACACCTGAGTAGCAAAGTGGACCATGTTATCGCCGATTCCAATCATAATTCTTAAAATGAACCAAAACCAAAATGCTTGCCATACAGGTAGAAGTAATAAAGAAATGATCATAATCATTAGTCCAATGGTGATAACTGGTTTGTATCCATATTTTCTAACAGGATGTTCAATGAACGGGGAGGCAATGAGCACCCCGATGTATAAAGCCGCTGCATTCAATCCATTTAAGGAAGAGGAAACACCGGCATCCTCAAGCATGATAGCGAGTAAAGGTAAGAGCATACCTTGGGCAAAGCCAGCAATGGCAACCATTATAATTAGGACAATGAACCTGAATAACGGCTTGTTTTCAGTAGTTGAGAGCTGAGACATCGAGGTGCCACGCTCCTCTCATTAGCAATTTGTCACAATTATTATTGTACATCGTAACGACTAGGATGACTACGTGAAATAAACGGGCGGATGAAGGATGCAAAACATGACGACAGAAGAAAAAATCGGTACAATGAGGGAGAGAAGGAGGCGTAAGAATGGAATTTATCATGAAAGAACAAGGTTTTGAAACCTCAGTGGAGTATGGAACGCTACAAGTATCAGGAAAATCTGAATATGGATTTAGACCTTATCAATTATTAGTGTCCTCCATTGCGGTATGTAGTGGAGGTGTACTACGAAAAGTATTAGAAAAAAAGCGAGTTTCTTACGAAGATATCCACATTAAAGCGGACGTGACAAGGAATAATGAAGGTGCACAAGAAATTCAAGCAATCCATATGCACTTTACCATTACGGGCACAGATGCAAGTGAGAGTAAGATTGAAAAGTCGCTCGAAGTAACGCGAAAAAACTGCTCGATGGTGCAATCTGTCAAAGGTAGCATCCACATTACTGAAACATTTGAACTAAAGTAATTCTTGATTAGCCCTACTGATCAGTTGATGAGTAGGGCTTTCTCTTTCTATTCGCTGATGAAAAACATATAATGAAATTTATATGCAAAAGAAGAAGGGATTATATGAAAGCAGTTAGGGCTAAACAACTTGATTTTACAGAGGGCAGTATTCGAAAGAAGATGATTATGTTTTCATGGCCGATCTTCATGGCCAACATTTTACAAGCTTCTTATCAGATCGTCGACTCGCTATGGGTCGGGAACTTACTCGGAACGAATGCGCTCGGAGCGATCTCGATTTCAGCTACGGTCGTATTTACCGTGTTATCTTTTATTATTGGGGTCAACGGGGCCACGCTCACTGTGTTATCTCAACGAAAAGGCGCGGATGACGAGAAGGGCTTAAAGGAATCATTAAACGCTTTTGTTTTTGTGCTTGGTTCACTTGCTCTTCTTCTCGGATTGATTGGTTTTTTCTTCTCGAGTAGTATTTTGAGAGCGATGGGTACACCGGATGCGATTATGCCATATGCGGAATCCTATTTAAAAATTAACTTTATTGGTATATTATTTTTATTTGGGTACAATTTTATTGGAACAGTGCTTCGCGCACTCGGGGACAGTAAAACACCAATTCGCTTTGTTATGCTTGCAGTTATACTAAATGCGGTACTAGATCCACTTTTTATTAGTGGTTTTAACATGGGGATCGAAGGAGCTGCTTACGCTACGATTGTTGCACAAGGGACTGCGTTTTTATATGGATTAATCTATTCTATTTATCGTGCAGGTGTTCCATTTAGTGTGCCGACTTTACCAGAGAAAAAGTATTTTATTGTCCTCTTTAAGATGGGACTGCCAGCGGGATTATCGATGATGGCTATTTCAGCCGGTGTTCTTGCCATCATGACCGTTGTCACTAGCTTCGGGGAAGATGTTGTTGCTGGATTTGGTGTAGCACAAAGGTTAGATAGCTTAATTATGTTACCTGCTCTGACGCTTGGCTCAGCTGTAAATAGTATGGCGGGGCAAAATATAGGGGCAATGAAATGGAACCGAGTCGGTGAAGTGGCTAAAGAAGCGATATTGCTTATCATTGTTGTCACCTTAACGATTAGTACGATCATGTTTATCGGTGCAGAATATTTTGTTTCGATGTTTATACGCGATCCAGATACGGTGGCGTTTGGGGCAATGTATATTAAGACGATCGCTTTCTTTTATCCATTCCTAGGAATTAATTTCGTTTTAAATGGAATCATTCGGGCGTCCGGAGCGATGATGGCAGTATTGGTATTAAACATTATCTCATTTTGGTTGCTTCGATTCCCAATAACGTACTTGTTTGCCGATTGGTTTGGTGAACGAGGGATTGCATTAGGTATGGGGATGAGCTTTGTCATTAGCAGTTTGATTGCAGGGAGTTATTATTTCCTCGGAAATTGGCGAAAAATTAGTAACGATGTAGCAAAGCATACAAAAGGGTCGAAGTAACGTTCAATCCTTAATAAAAGAACTGGAGGAATTATTCTTTATGTCATTAACAGTTAAAAGAGGGTTAGTTTATGTAGTTGGTCTTATTATTTTGTCCTTTGGTATCACGATGACGATCTTAGCCGGTCTAGGCGCTGGGGCTTGGGATGCATTAAATGTAGGTCTATCAATGGTCACACCGTTTACCGTGGGGAATTGGGTCATTTTTGTCGGTCTTCTTCTAATTGGATTAAATGCGCTGTTATCAAAATCAAGACCAGAAATATTTTCGATTCTGACAATTGTCATCCTGGGATTCTTTATTGATTTTTGGTTAATTATTGTGTTTGATAACGTCTTTTTAACAGGGCTCATTTTACAATTTATTGTGTTAGCAATTGGAATTGTTTTGATGGCTTTAGGGATCGCTACGTATTTACAAGCGAAATTCGCGGTCATTCCAATCGATCGCTTTATGTTCGTTTTACAAGGGTTGTTCGGAGTGAAATTAATGATTGCAAAAACGATTGCTGAAGTATCCGCTTTGATTCTCGCCTTCGTGGTAGGAGGTCCGATTGGTCTAGGGACGATTTTAGTTACGTTCTTAATCGGTCCGAGCATCCAATTCTTTTATCCGAAGCTTGAGAAGATGGTGTATGGAGCAGAAGAGGTTGAATAATAGAAGAAGGTTGTCTCATAGTGCAATTCATTGCACAAGAGACAACCTTTTTCATTTAGTTCTTTTTTGCTTTTGCATGGTCATTGGTTGCTTTCACAGCTTCTTTAATAGCTTGATGAAAATTATTTCTTTCTAGAGACTTTAATCCAGCATCTGTCGCTCCACCAGGTGAGGTGACTTGTTCACGTAACAGAGCAGGATCTTGATAGGTTTGAAGCATTTTCGCACTTCCGATCACCATTTCATTGACTAGCCTTCTCGCTTGGTCAGCAGATAGACCATATTCAGTAGCAGACTGTGACAAAGCTTCGACAAAAGCATATAAGTAAGCAGGGGCACTGCCTGTAATCGCTGTAAGCTCATGAATTTGTGCAGCACTTAAGTTCTCAGATTCGCCAATTGAACGAAGGATAGTATTCATTTTCATTTTATGTTCGTCTGTCACATGTTGTCCGTAAGTATAGAGTGACATTGATTTCCCCACGCTCGCTGCTGTATTTGGCATCAACCATGCAACCGCGGATCCTTGTGGTAAGTGAGCTTCTAAGAAGTCAGGATCTACACCCGCTGCGACTGTCACAATGAATTGCGTTTTGACAAAGCGTGTCATCTCACGTAGAACGTCTTCGTGAGTACTCGGTGGGCAAGCTAAGATGACTGTATCAACCTCTTCAATGACAGTTCTCCAATCGTGTGTAATCTCGACATTGTATGTATTTTTTAATGCCTCTAGCTTTGCATCATTTTTTTCGTTCGAAAGAGTAATCTTTACCTTTTTGCCTTCACGAGCAAGTAGTCCTGATGCAATCGCTTCAGCCATTCGACCAGCACCAATAAATAAAATATGCATAATGATTTATCATCTCCTTTCTTCTACCGTACCAAAAAGATTAGGAAACGGAAAGTGGCGGATATTTTTTATGTCGACTGCTCAAACTAGCATAAACAGATGAATTTAACTGTTAAGGAGGATAATGAATGAAACGGATCATGATAGCACTCGTATTGTTATGCCTGTTATGTGTCCCGCTACAAGCGCTGGCTGAAGGGGAAAAAGAGACAAAAAAGGATTTCAGTATTCCTAATTCTGTTTTACCAATTTCTAAGGAAAATACATATACAAACCCAACGCAAGACTTACCGTATTTACAACCAAGTGGTCTAGCAGAAGAATTATTAACTTCAACAGATGTAAAGATTGAAAACCCTGATCTAATTCGTATCTTTAATGAATCGACCATCAATGATTCAAAGCTGGCTATTGGTTTTCGAGCATCGATTTATTTAGGGGAATGGCCACTTGCTTATGAATCGCAAGGAACGGATGTGAACTGGGAGTATCAAAAAGTAAACACGAATTATATTGACAATCGTGGAGGGCGTGCGCCGCAAAAGCTTACGTACAGCCAGGAGCAGCAAAAGCGTGTTAGTGGTGGTCTAACAGCAAAGATTCCTAACAGTGAAGCTGTTAAGAAGATGATGATGATTAAAGCAACAGAACAGACAAACCTTCCATTATCGTTTGATACGGTTATAGGGCAAGGAACAAAGAAGGGTCAATCCTATAATATTGCACCGAATCAAGTAGGGTATTTGCATAGTTATGTTCCAGCAGCGAATGAAAAAGGAAAAGTGACTTACGGGGAAGTATATTTATCATTTAAAGGAGGTAAGCGAAAGCTCGATATTAAAAATGTGACGCAACAAGGGGTCGGAGCGTGGATTCCTGTACAAGATCATTTAAGCTTTACTTTTATCGCAGCGAATCAACCAAAGTAAAAAAGAAGTTTGCTCAAACGTTGAGCAAACTTCTTTTTTCGATTAAATGTTGCTTTTTCGCTTTGTGAAATCTAACTCACGATAATATGCATCTTTCACGAGAACATTTGGGCCAAGGCATTTCACAGCAGGACAGTGGCATGACAGAGCTTGATTGATCTCCGTTTTTGTCCACGTGTCGTAAGCTTCATTTAATGATTGATGTTGGATATTTCCAAGTGGAGGAGTATCACCAAAGTCTGTTACGATAATTTCTCCATCGAAAATATTGACGTTGAGTCTAGAGCGCCCGTCGGGGTCATTTCGTACGGTTACGTTCTTTTCGCTAAACAGTCTTCTTTGCAAAATGAGATCGTCCTCATCATCACTACAAGGGTAGAAAGGCAATGTCCCAAATAACATCCATGTATCTTTGTCGCGTACATCTAGCAGACGATGGATACCTTGGCGAATCTCATCAAGAGTAGCGACTTCAAGTGTGCTAGCAAAATCGCTAGGGTACATAGGGTGCACCTCATGACGTTGACAGCCCATAGCGACAATCTGTTGATGAATCTTATCAATATGAGGAATCGTTCGTTTATTAATCATCGTTTCAGCAGAGACAATGACTCCACGGCTCGTCAGCACTTTTGCATTTTCCGCCATACGATCAAACAAAGCCGCACGTTGCTCAAATGTTGGCTTACGATCCATCATAGCAAATCCAATTTCAGCAAAATCTTCTACACTTCCATAGTTGTGAGAAATATGAAGAACATCAAGGTACGGAATAATTTTCTCGTATCGTTTTAGATCAAGTGTGAGATTTGAATTGATTTGTGTACGAACGCCACGCTCATGCGCATACTTTAATAATGGAACGACGTATTGATCGACCGATTTCATCGACAGCATCGGTTCGCCACCTGTAATACTAAAAGCACGTAAATTAGGGATTTCGTCTAGACGTTTAATGAGTAACTCTAGTGGAAGGGGAGTCGGGTCTTTTGGTTGGAGCGTATAACCAACCGCGCAGTGTTCACAACGCATATTGCAAAGAGTAGTCGTTGTAAACTCTACATTCGTTAGTTCCAAACGACCAAACGATACTATGTCTTCATAAGCCTCCCATGGATCAAAGGAAGGAGTAATTTTAGGTAATGTATGATTCAAGAAAATCGAACTCCTTTTATAACTAACAGATCAAGTGAACTATGTTCATAATCATAACGTATATAGTGAATAAGCAAAAGTCTCATCTCTAGCCTAAGTCATACAGTTGTCTCAAAAGAATGGATTTGTTACACTTTAATTAGATTTTTGACTGAAATTGTAGAAAAATAGTTTTCTAAGGAGCGATTTTCTTGGGTGGAGCAATTCATGATAAAAAACAACAAATGGAGTATTTGCATCAGCGTTTAGATTTATTGATGAACGTGCTAGATTCAATTGAACCAGAAGATGCAGGTGTTGATGAAATTGATCGACTACTTGAAATGCTTGATGATATCGAAGTGAAGTGTAAACAGTTCCGTAGTGATTGGTTTGAATAAGGAGGGAACCTTGTGAATTTGTATTTAATTCGTCACGGAGAGTCTGAAGGAAATCGATTAGGTAAGATTCAAGGGTGGAAAGACTTCCCTTTATCTAATGTAGGAAAGCAACAAGCAGGACAATTAGGACAATTCTTCAAACAAATTCACTTGGATTACATCTATAGTAGTGATTTAAAAAGAGCGCATGATACAGCACTGACATTAGGTACTGCGAGTGGGCAAAGTGTTCATACTTGGGAAAAAATTCGTGAGGTCAATCTCGGGCCTCTTGAAGGGCTCTCGAGAAAAGAAATTTACGAACAATTTCCCGAAGTTCAGCACAAGACGATCTTAACATCGGAGGTAGAGGGAACAGAAACGATCTCTGAGTTAACAACACGTTGTCAATATGTGCTCGATCAAATGCATAGAGCTCATAAAAAGGATGATGTCGCACTCGTTTCTCACGGAGGATTCATTAGTATCCTTCTGATGTATATGATGATTGGAGAGTCATGGGCCACGGTTCATCGTCCATTTTTAATTGGAAACACGAGCATAACGCATATTGAATGGACAGAATCGAAGAAGCCGTTGATTCATTATGTGAATCGAACAGCTCACTTAGAAGAGACTCCTGACGCAACACAGAAATTAGGCATTTTATAATAGTTAGAAGCGCAGTAAGTTTTACCTCACTGTGCCTTCTTATGTTAACGTGAAGAGGTGGACAATTCGAAAATACATGAGACAATAAAGGTATGTTAAAAACAGAAAGTGGGAAAAAAGTTTGAAAAAAAATAAGTTTCAAGCAAACGAAAAAGTACACTTGAGAGAATTAGACGAGACGGTTACTGTCAGCAAATGCAGCTATGTGCCTAACATGAAACGATACTCATATACGGTGAAGGAATATCCTCATACATTTTATTTTGAAGAAGAACTTGAAGAAATTACGTGATTCATTTGCTTTTCCTGAAATAAGATGTTATGATGAACTTAATTATTTTTGTTCGGTTCTTGATAAATAAACAACTTTTTTTAAAGCGGTTTTGTTCTTATTGGACTACAAGAGCAAGGGTAGTAATATATTAGTGGATCTCAATCCACGTTGGAGGAAATTATTATGACACAAGGTACAGTAAAATGGTTTAACGCAGAAAAAGGTTTCGGTTTCATCGAGGTTGAAGGTGGAGATGACGTATTCGTACATTTCTCAGCTATCCAAGGTGAAGGTTTCAAATCACTAGAAGAAGGTCAAGCAGTATCTTTCGAAATCGAACAAGGCGCTCGTGGACCACAAGCTGCTAACGTAACTAAGTAATTAGTTATTGTTCTTTCAAAAAGGATCCCATCATTGGGGTCCTTTTTTTGTACGCAAAAGTAAATACATATCTGTAGACGCTTTCAATTTACACTTTCGGAATGATTGGACTAGCAGTATAATAGAGGGTGAGATCATTTAGATGAACGAAAAAGGGGTTGGCAGAAGTGGAGAAATTACAACAAAGCATGTATGAGTTAATCGTTGAAACATCTACAAATCTACCAAATGATGTACGTCGTGCGATCGCAAAAGCGAAAACGCAAGAAAATGCAGGAACGCGTGCTGCACTTTCATTATCGACGATTACAGAGAATATTGAAATGGCTGAGGAGAAGGTATCTCCGATTTGTCAGGATACTGGAATGCCTACATTTGAAGTTAAAGTTCCTGTTGGCGTTAATCAATTGGAAATAAAAAAAGCAATTCATAAAGCAATGGTACAAGCAACGGAAGATGGTAAGCTACGTCCTAACTCTGTTGATTCTTTAACAGGTAAAAATAGTGGAAACAACTTAGGTGGCGGAACACCTGTTATCCATTTTTCTCAGTGGGAAAAGGATGTTATCGATGTCCGCTTAATTTTAAAAGGAGGCGGCTGTGAGAATAAAAATATTCAATACAGCTTGCCGGCAGAATTAGAAGGACTCGGACGTGCTGGTCGTGACCTCGATGGTATTCGTAAGTGTGTTATGCACTCAGTTTACCAAGCACAAGGACAAGGCTGTAGCGCTGGATTTATCGGTGTAGGTATTGGTGGCGATCGTACGACAAGTTATTCGTTAGCGAAAGATCAGCTATTCCGCAAGGTAGATGATGTAAATCCTATAGAAGATTTACAGAAGCTTGAAGACTATGTAATGGAAAATGCGAATAAGCTTGGGATTGGGACGATGGGTTTCGGCGGAGAAGCGACATTACTTGGCTGTAAAGTCGGTGTGATGAATCGTTTACCAGCAAGTTTCTTCGTCTCTGTTGCGTATAACTGCTGGGCTTATCGCCGTCTAGGTGTAGTCTTAGATCAATCTACAGGTGACATTCAGGAATGGTTATATAAAGATGGGGAAGAAGTCGACTTAAACACCTCATCAAAAGAGATTGAAGATGCGGCCGAAGTGACAGAAGAGGCACGTGAAGTCATTCTTGAAGCCCCAATTACAGAAGAAAAAATTCGTGAGCTTAAAGTCGGTGATGTCGTTATTATTAATGGCATGATGCACACAGGACGTGACGCAATTCATCATCACTTGATGGATCACGATGCACCGATTGATTTAAATGGTCAAATTATTTATCACTGTGGTCCCGTTATGTTAAAAGACGGAGAAGGAAACTGGCATGTGAAAGCTGCGGGTCCAACGACAAGTATCCGTGAAGAGCCATACCAAGGCGATATTATGAAGAAGTTTGGTATACGTGCTGTGATGGGCAAAGGCGGAATGGGTCCCAAAACGCTCAAAGCACTAGAAGAGCACGGTGGTGTGTACTTAAATGCTATTGGGGGCGCAGCGCAATATTATGCGAACTGTATTAAAGGCGTTAAAGGTGTCGATTTGATGGAATTTGGTATTCCAGAAGCGATGTGGCATCTTGAAGTAGAAGGTTTTGCAGCGATTGTGACGATGGATTCACACGGGAACAGCCTTCATGCCGATGTTGATAAGTCATCACTTGAAAAACTAGCTGAATTTAAAGAGCCAGTATTTAAATAAAAGAAAAAAGGGTAGCGACATGCTGCCCTTTTTTATGTTAGGAGGAGGTATGAGGAGTGTCTGTTTCAAGATATCAACAAAAGCATGCGAGGAAATTTTTTCTGATCGGACATGTGATAGTAGGGATTATTATTGTTGCGATAGTTATTGGACTTAATGCTGGTTGGTCATCGAATCTATTTCAGATGATGGTTTTCTCAGGATTTATGACCTTAACTTTCTACGGAATGGGAATGCGTGCGAAGCAAATTTCCAAAATAAGTGAGGAAAAATTTGTTGAATCTGTTCCTGATACATCAATTTTAGATCAAAAACGGATTATTTTTAACCGCTCCATGAACTGGACGCTTGAATGTCATTATTTTTCCTTGCAAGGAGAAGAGCTTGCTCACATGTTTGAGAGACGCTACACGAAAGAAAAATGGTGGAAACCGCCGCTAGAGCTGCTGGGCTTACGTATGTACTTACCAGTTGAGTATCAATTTAAAATCGTTCATGATCAAACGTATACACTTAAAAAGGCTGGTGGTTGGTCAAAACCACTCGTTTTATATAGTGAAGATGGTCAAGAAGTCGGTCGCTATGAACAAATGTGGAAAGAAATTACCAAGTTAAATTTTCATATGTACAACAGAAGCGGTGATCATGTCGCTACGATGAATGGAGGCATGAGCGGAGTGGAATTCATGATCAATTCAGTCGATGAGATGCAATGGGGATATATGAGAATTGGTGGTGTCCCTGTAGAAGCAATGGAGGTATTTCAAGACGGTGGGGATATTTTTGATATTAATACAGAGCTTGATCAGGAGTCTCGCTTACTAACAATTGCTGCTCCTATTGCGATTCATACATACTACAAAATCAAGATGTAATGTACACATATTGGATGCGTAATAAGGCAAACTAAAAAAAAATGAGGGAGATTGATACAACATGATAAAAAAAGCAGCAGTCCTCATTTCTCTTTTGTTGGTCTGTTTCTGTATGTGTACGAGTAGTCTAGCCAGTGCCTATAGTACAAAAACGTACAATTGGAACTTCAACCCAAACAAAGAGAATCAGCCAACAACAACAGAATCTCATTATTTAGAATTGCTCAATCAAACAGGAGGATTCTACATTGGTGATACGACGAAGAAGGAGCTTTACCTCACATTTGATAATGGTTATGAAAATGGCTATACCGAGAAAGTGCTCGATACGCTTAAGGAAAAGGAGGTTCCGGGTGCTTTCTTTATCACAGGACATTACTTAGAATCCGCACCAGAACTTGTTAAACGTATGGTGGATGAAGGTCATATTGTCGGTAATCACTCGTGGCATCATCCAAGTTTACCTGAAGTTGGCGATGGACGATTGATGGATGAACTGACAAAAGTGAAGCAGCGTTTCACAGAATTAACAGGAGTAGAGGAAATGAATTACTTACGCCCGCCAAGAGGTCAGTTCAGCGAACGTTCTTTAACTCTCTCTGCTAAACTCGGTTATACGAATGTGTTCTGGTCGATGGCTTATAAAGATTGGGAAGTAGATAAGCAGCGTGGCGGACAATATGCGTACGATCAAATTATGGCGCGGATCCACCCAGGCGCGATCATGCTCATACACTCCGTATCAAGTGATAATGCAGAAGCGCTCCCTAAAGTAATAGACGATGCACGAGCACAAGGCTATACATTCAAAAGCCTCGACGAATACATGTTCCAAAAACAAATAAAAACACTCCCATTTCCATAAAGAAAAGCGGAGGTTGCTGCTTAGAGGCGTGATGCAAATGTTCTGGTCGATTAAAAGCGCATTTTGCTTTTACATCTGGCAGGTTATTTGACCACGAGCCTCTAGGAACCGCAGCTAGACAAGAAAAGCGGAGGCGAATGGGTTGGGATGCGGGAAAACTAGGGGGAGCGATAAGAAGTCGCTCTTTGACTTCGTTCGATTCACCGGTTTTACCCGCAAACCAAGGAGCCGTAGCTAGACATAAAGAAAAGCGGAAGGGCTCGTTTAGCGACGACTTGTCTGGGGTGCAGAGGTATTTTTCCATTATTTTACTGCGTTTGCGCGAAAATGAGGAAAAGTTGCGCGAAAATGATAATATTTCGCGCAGAATGGTCAAACATTTGCGCAGAAACGGGTTCAATTCGCGCGTAACCTCATTAAAATAGAAAAAAACCACCCGTCTACCTCATTCAGACGGGTGGTTTGCTTAGCTGGCTAAGCTCTCTTGACCAATTGCAGACGCAATTGTTTCTAAAGTAGATACATCTGTGACGTCAAATGCAATCGGTTGGCGACTGCGTACAATCATCATCCCTGTCTCTTCATTAGCACCATTTTTAATGGGGAATTTTAATTCGCCGTTGCACTCCCATTTTAAATCATCCTCTAAACATGAAGCGGCAACAAGCTTATGATTTAAGTTTTCGTACATATAAATTCCTACCCAATCAATATAGGGCACTTGTTCTACGAGGCTTTCTACAGTCTTATCAAAGATCGATTGTAGACTCTCACGCTTATAGACATGCGCCATAATTTGTAACGATGCAACATCTGTTGGTATGGACACTAAAAATCTCTCCCCTGCAATGTGATTCCTTTATTCATTCTATCAGACAAGATGCATCCTGCGACCTAGTAAGTTTAGGAAGATATGCGTATACATGCTATAATAGGAGCGCAAAAGAGGACGGAGCTGATATCTTTGAAACAACCCTATAAACAGAAAAAAACAAACAAACCGACCGAACAGCAGTCAGTACAAGTGACAGTCGGTCAGCAAATGCCATTAACAATTAAGCGTCTTGGTATTAACGGTGAAGGAGTCGGCTATTTTAAACGGAAAGTCGTCTTTGTTCCTGGTGCTTTACCTAATGAAGAGATTGTGGCAGAAGTTACAAAGACTGGTGCTCGATTTACTGAGGCAAAAATTGTGAAAATCCGTAAGCGATCAAAAGAACGCATTGAGCCACCTTGTCCGATCTATGATGAATGTGGAGGTTGCCAGCTTCAACATATGGAATACAACGCGACGTTACGCGAAAAACAAGATATCGTTCGACAAGCCTTTGAACGTCATACTGATTTAGATATGAATAAAATTAAGATTCAACCAACAATTGGAATGGACGATCCGTGGTACTATCGTAATAAAAGTCAGCTGCAAGTGGCGAAAAAAGGTGGTCGAGTCATCGCTGGATTGTATGCGATGAACTCACACAAGCTAATCGATCTATCTGCCTGTATGGTGCAGCATAAAGCGACAAATCGAGTAACCCGAGTGATGAAGCAAATTCTCGGTGACCTAAATATTTCGATTTATGACGAACGGAAACACCAAGGTCTCATCCGTACAATTGTTACGCGTGTTGGTTTCCAAACAGGACAAGTTCAAGTCGTTCTTGTGACAAATGAAGAGTCAATCCCAAGACAAGATGTTTTACTAGACGAAATCAAAAAACGGTTACCAGAAGTCAATTCAGTTATGCAAAATATTAATGGTAAAAAAACATCTCTTATTTTTGGAGAGGAAACGGTTCATCTTGACGGAGAAGAAGTGATCGAAGAAAAGCTAGGCGATATTTCATTTGAATTATCTGCTCGAGCATTCTTCCAGCTGAATCCGATTCAAACGGTGAAGCTCTATAATGAAGCAAAACGAGCAGCTAAGCTTACTGGAACAGAAAAAATCGTTGATGCATATTGCGGTGTAGGTACGATCGGATTATGGTTAGCAGATGGCGCATCAGAGATCCGCGGAATGGATGTCATTGAAGAGTCAATAATTGATGCCCGTGTCAACGCAGACAACCATGGTTACAAACACGCGACATACGAAGTAGGA
Source organism: Bacillus sp. FJAT-45037 (assembly GCF_002797325.1). Taxonomy (GTDB): domain Bacteria; phylum Bacillota; class Bacilli; order Bacillales; family Bacillaceae_D; genus Alkalihalophilus. The sequence continues at coordinate 242,798 of NZ_KZ454938.1, forward strand.
ACCGCAGAAGAATGGTTACCTAAATGGGTCAAACAAGGATGGAAGCCCGACGTTGTCGTGGTTGATCCGCCAAGAACAGGTTGTGATGAGAAATTAATTCAAACCATTATCGATGTCAAACCTAAACGCATCGTCTACGTGTCCTGCAACCCATCTACTTTAGCTAAAGACATCGAGCAGCTAAGGAAGAAAGGGTACAAAGTAGAGAACGTGCAGCCGGTCGATATGTTTCCTTGGACTGCGCAAGTGGAGAGTGTGACGACGTTGGAGTTTAAATTGTAACTAAAAAATAGAGATCACCACCAAAATTTGTAAAATAAAGCATAATAAAAGAGAAAGATTTTGCAGTATCCTGACAATAGTGTTAGCCACCACACAAACATTCAGAAGATCTGCAAATGCTTTCTCTATCACTAGAGGTGCCAGAGTTCAATGTTCTTAAACAGGTAAATCATGAATCTTATCAAGTAAAGCATGCACATAAAATTACTTGGTCACTTTAATGAACATATCTTAGTTTACTATTTTTTTAATAGGAATTGATAATTTCTGGTATTTTTTCAGGATCAATCGGTTTGCTAAAATAATATCCTTGAAGGAGATCACACTGGTATTTTTTTAAGAAGTTAATCTGTTCCTTGGTTTCGATTCCCACAGCAATAACTTTAAGATTTAGATTATGCCCTAATGTAATAATGGTTGTTATAATGTCTCGATCACCATCATCAATGTTGAGATCCTTTACAAAAGATTGATCAATTTTTATATGGTCAATTGGAAAGCGTCTAAGGGAATTTAAAGAACTATACCCAGTACCGAAATCATCAATTGCAATTTTAACTCCAATTTTCTTTAATTCACTAAGGATACTTGCAGCAGTCTCAGCATGCATGGATATGGATTCTGTAATTTCTAATTCAAGATATTGTGGATCGAGTTCTGTCTCTTTTAAAATCGAAGCAACATTTTTAATGAAATCTGTTTGATAAAATTGAAGCATAGATAAATTAACCGATACAACTAAAGGTGGTAGCCCTAATCTTTGCCATTCCTTGTTCTGTTTACAAGCACTTCTTAAGACCCACTCCCCAATGGGAACAATTAATCCTGTTTCCTCTGCAATAGTGATAAAATCCTCAGGTGGTATTGTTCCTAATTCTTTGTTATTCCAACGAATCAACGCTTCAACTCCATATAAGGTATTATTTTTTGAATGAAATTGGGGTTGATATTTTAGGGTGAATTCTTGACGTTCTACTGCTTTGTGAAGTAGAGTTTCAATTTTTAAACTACCATTTGTTATGCATTGAATTTGATTACTATATAATTGAAAATTGTTTCTTCCCTGCTGCTTAGCATGGTACATCGCTTGGTCAGCTTTTTTAATTAGAGTTTTGATATCATCACCATGGGTCGGATAAAGACTAACTCCAACACTTACGGTAATAACGGCTTCAAACCCTTCTAAGTCATAAGGTATAGGTATATTATCAACAATTGACTGGGTAAGAAGTAAAGTTTGTTCTTCACTTATATTTTCTAGTAAAATAATGAATTCATCCCCACCATAACGAAAAATAGTACCCTTATTTCCAACACACTCTGTCAAGCGGGTTGAGACTTTTTGCAGAAGAAGATCCCCCATATCGTGACCTAAATAATCATTGATAGATTTGAAACGGTCCAGATCTAGGAATAAAATAGAGACAGTACCGTCATTTGTTTGTGCCTTATTGAAAGCTTGAATCGAACGATTTTGGAACCAATGTTGATTAGGTAAGCCTGTAAGAAGGTCATGATAAGCCATGTGACTAACTTTTTTTTCCATTTCCTTTTTTTCTGAGATATCTTTGCCAATACAATGGATTCCAGTGATTTTATTTTCAATATAAATTGGAATTAGTGTGATATGAAGATATATTCGTTCCCCTTGTTTGTTGAATATGGATGTTTCATATTGATGAGGCTGCCCTTGTATAGCTGTGTGAAAATGTGCCAAGGTTCTTTCTCTTTCTTCGGGCACGATAAAAGGTAAAAAGGAATTCCCTGCAAGGTCATCTGCACGATAGCCCATTAGTTTTTCAGTTGCGGAGTTGACATTTAGAAAGTTCCCTTTTAAATCAAAAGTTAAAACAGCATCTATGTTATGTTCAAAAAGAGCTCTATACTTTTGTTCACTTTCTTTCAAACACTTTTTAGTGTAATTTTGCATAGTGATATCTCTTGCAATTCCTATAACACCAATAATTTGGTCCTGCAACATAATAGGAACAGCTGTAATGTATACTTCAATCTTTTGTCCATCTTTGTTAAGAATGGTGGTTTCAAATGAAACGGTATTACCATATAATACTTGTTGAAAGTACTTCTGAGTTAAGCCCAAATTTCTTGGCGTAATCAGCGATACGTAAGACATATTAGCTAAGTTATTTATTGAATAATTTAAAACCTTTTCGCCAGCTGGGTTTATATTAATAAATTTCCCTTCTGGATTAAGTGAAAAGATTATATCTGGATTGTATTTAAAAAGAGATTCGAATTGTTTAAGCGTTTTCTCTAACAGGAGCTCTGATTCTTTTCTCGAAGTAATATCTTGAACTGTTGATAGAATATACTTTTTATTCTTAGACAAAGTGATAATACGACTACTAATCTTAACAGGCACCCTCGTTCCCGTTTGGGTGATATGAGTGAACTCAGTTGTTACTAGTTTGCCATTTAGAAGTTGGTTGAGTTCTTCCGTAAGACAAGTTAATAAATTCAAATCTACAATTTCTAAAGGTGAGAGATTTAAAAATTCCTTTCTACTATATCCTAATTGGTCGAGTGCTGCTTTATTTACTTCTTCAAAGCGTTTTATTGTTAAATCTTCATTTAAAGAAGTAATATAAAGAGCCTCATTGATGTTTTGAATAATTGTATAAAAGTCCTGTGTTGAGCATTTATCATTCCATAATGAAGTAGGATTATCATCAATCTTCATTTGATTTGAGTTCATTAGCCATTCTCACCTTACTATCTTTTTTTATTTATGTTTCTAGAAACTATATCCTTTTTTTTCGCGAAAAAAGAAGCGGTTTATTTTTTTTTATTACTATTAAATGGTTGTTATGATATCTCTATTTTTATGGATATTTATACTCATTCATAATAATCTAGTAAATAAATTATACCAAATAGTTACAATGAAAACTAGTTCTCGACAACATCGAATCCTATGGACTACTAGTTCCTAGGAATAAATTCGCACCATATAGAAACTCGTTATCGGAATCGATATTGCAAGTGGATTCGTTACTCTTGCTTTGTAGATAACCGCGGACGAGAGCCTTGAAAGTCTTTCTCTTTTACGCAGTCTCAAGACGGATTCAAGCAGTTTTATCAACGCATTCTTACAGAAAAAAGTTGAACTTAACAAGTGTGAAATGTGGGTAAAAGGAAGAGATTATTTTAACTGTGCGCCGTGGAATGAAGGGTGACAATTTCACTTAAGAGGATCATTGTAGAAATAAAATGGAGATAAGAGGGAAGTTCAAACGACGTGATTGTGTTCTTTTTGTATGTAAAAAAACCTCGACCCTGTCCTACCAAAAAAGAGGGTTTACCGACTTGTTCTCGGAATATGTATAGTATAAAAGAATGAGGGGGGATTCATTTTGGCGACTGAACCTAGTATTGACCATGTGCCAATAAAGAGAAAGAGGCGTTGGACGAGAGTGCTCTTTTGGGTGCTTACGGGTTTAATTGTACTGTTGATAGGAACAGGGAGTTGGCTTTATCTCCAAGTTACAAAACCTTTACCTGTTATCGAAGGGGAAGTGACCTTATCTTCGTTAGAGAATCCTGTTTCAGTTTGGCGTGACGCGGAAGGTGTTCCACATATTGAAGCACTAAATGATCGAGATTTGTATATGGCACAAGGTTATGTAACAGCTCAGGACCGATTGTTTCAGATGGACTTAAGTAGAAGACAAGCATCAGGAATGTTAAGTGAAGTTGTCGGTGCGGCAGCATTAGAGCGAGATCAGTTTTTTAGAACGTTTGGGCTTAGGAGAGCTGCTGAGGCATCGGTTGAGATGTATTCAGATGAAGCTAAGGAAGCACTAGAGGCTTATGCGATCGGTGTAAATACCTTTATGAATGAAGCGGTTGAAAATGGCGAGCTGCCAGTAGAGTTTCGCATCCTTGGCTATGAACCTACGGAATGGACGGCCACAGATTCCTTGACGATTGGAAAATTCATGGCTTTTGATTTAGGTGGGCATTGGGAAGGGCAGGCGTTTCGCTATTATTTAGCGCAAAACTTTACAGAAGAAGAAGCGTTAGAATTGTTTCCGAGTTACCCAGAAGACGGGGCTCTCGTTATTGAAGAGCTCAAAGCATATGAATTAGACATCACAAATAAATTTGTAAACGCTGTCATACCTGACCCTTTTAACGGAAGTAATAACTGGGTATTAAGTGGAGAGAAGACAGAAAGTGGGATGCCGTTGCTTGCTGATGATCCACACCTAAGTCTGGCTACTCCGTCCATTTGGTATGAGGCTCATCTTGTTTCTCCAGAACAAAATGTGAACGGAGTGATTTTTGCGGGCATTCCTGGAATTATTTTGGGACATAATGAAGATATTGCGTGGGGTGTGACGAATGTTGGACCTGATGTTCAGGACATTTATATCGAAAGGCGCCACGTTGATGATCCATACTTGTTTGAGTACATGGGGGAGTGGGAGGAAGCAACCATTCATCATGAGACGATCAAAATAAAAGACGAGGAAGATCTTGCTTATGAGGTTGTTGAAACGAGACATGGTCCAATTATTTCTGAATTTGCACATAATACGAATGAGGAGTATGCACTCGCGCTTAGATGGACGGCGCATTTGCCCTCACCAGAGCTTGAGGCGGTGCTGAAATTTAATAAGGCATCAGATTGGGAGACGTTTAAAGATGCGCTCGAATCGTTCCATACTCCTGCGCAAAACTTTGTGTTCGCAGCAACTGATGGAACAATTGCTTATCGCGCGAATGGATTAATCCCTATCCGAAGTAAAGGAGATAGTTCTGTTCCTGTTCCTGGATGGACCGGAGAGTATGAGTGGGAAGGCTTTATTCCTTGGGATGAACTTCCGACGATTGTCAATCCAGAAGAGGGATTTATTTCTACGGCAAATAATAAAATTGTCGATGAGGATTATCCTTATCACATCACACATACGTGGGCACAGCCATTTAGGCAGCAACGGATTATTGATGTGTTAAAAGAAGGGAATTCATTTACAACCGATGAGATGAAAAATTTGCAAAATGATATCCATAACTTGCAAGCGCAAGAAATGTTACCTATCCTATTTGAAATGATGGGAGAAATTGATGGGGAGAGCGAGTCAGTGGATGAAGCGCTCATGATCTTACGAGATTGGGACTACACCGATCATAAAGACTTAGCTGCGCCACTTATCTTTCATTTATGGATGCTAGCCATTTCAGATGAGATGTTTACAGAGCGTATTGATGAGTCGATGATGGATCTATTTGATAATCGTGCAAGTGCGGTTGATGAAATTTTACGACGAGTCAGTCGTGGTGAGTCGAGTGTGTGGGTTGATACACAAGGGGGAATTGAGACATTGCTCGAGAATTCGTTCTACCATACAATTGAACGTATTATTGATCTTCAAGGGGCTGACACGAGTGATTGGAATTGGGGAGAGTTTCATTCGATTGAATTTGCTCATCCACTATCGAGTGTATGGCCAATGAATTACTTATTTAATGAGAAACCAACACCAGTTAGTGGAAGTCGAGTGACGGTCATGGCTGCAGGATGGGATGCAGAGACTGGACGAGTAACACATGGAGCAGGCTGGAGAGGGGTTATGGACCTTGCTGATCTGTCTGTAAGTTATCATGTTGTTGGACCAGGACAGTCTGGGAATGTTAGAAGTCCGTGGTATCATAATCAGATTGAAGACTGGACATCAGCGAAGTATCACAAAACACTACGAATTCCAGAAGAATACCAGGCAAACAGTAAACAACTGATTCTGACACCATAAGAGAAGAGACCTCCGTAATATCAAATGGAGGTCTCTTGCTTTTTATTAAACGTTCGTCTCGTGTTGGATGACGACTTGCTTTTGGTTGAGCTCTTCTGCTTGCCTATAAGCATCAATCATTCCCCAAACCCACATTAATGGATAGGTAATGAAACCAATCAGTATAATAAAGAGAAGTACGTTAATAAATTGTATAATCATAAATAAAATTCCTTTGCCGATTTGGCCGTTGTAAATCTGTCCAAGGCCGCACCATAGAGCACTCAATACTGCCGCAAGACCAGCATTTTTAAGTGGTTGTACTAGTTGTTTCGACATTTCACTAGTTGCTCCTTTCGTATGAATAAATACATTACTATATTAATGTATAACGGCTAATAAAGTACCACATATTAAATTCTATGTCAAAATCATACTTTATGTTCAATTGGAGCTTAGAGGGTTATTGTTTGTCTTCCTTAGATGTGGCGCTATAATTAAGTTATAAAGAAACTGGAGGGATTCAAAATATGGAGCGTATGCAACTAACCGAAGAACTATCATTTTCTCGATTTGTTCACGGATTATGGAGACTGTCGGATTGGAATCTATCAAAAGAGAAAACGCTGTCGTTAATGACCGAAGCATATGAACAAGGGATCACGACATTTGATCATGCCGACATTTATGGAGGATATACATGTGAGGAACGTTTTGGGGAAGCTTTAGCCTTAAACCCGTCTTTCCGTGAAAAGATTGAAATCGTTACAAAGTGTGGGATCGTACTCGAATCATCGAATCGCCCATTACATAAATCACACCACTATAATACATCGAAAGCACATATTATTGATTCGGTTGAACGTTCACTGCAGAGTCTACATACAGACTATATTGACGTTCTCCTTATCCATCGTCCTGATCCAATGATGGACCCGACTGAAGTAGCAGAAGCCTTTAGAACGTTAAAGTCAGATGGTAAAGTACGTGCATTCGGTGTGTCAAACTTTAAAGATCATCAACTTAATATGCTTCAATCGTATGTAGACGATAAGTTAATCACAAACCAAATTGAAGTATCGCCTTACGAGTTAGAAAACGTAGACGATGGTACATTAAATCATTGTTTAGAAAATCGTATTGCTCCAATGGCATGGTCACCACTAGCTGGTGGAAGGCTGTTTACGGGAGAAGATGAGAAAAGCATTCGCTTACGTGAGACGTTAACGAAAGTTAGCAAGGAGATTGAAGCGAATTCAATCGATCAAGTCGCCTACGCTTGGATCTTAAACCACCCAGCTAAAATTATGCCGATTATTGGTTCTGGTAATATCGAAAGAATAAAAGGTGCTCTTGCTTCAAGCGAACTTGAGCTTTCCTTAGATCAATGGTTTGAAATTTTACACAGCTCTATGGGACATGATGTGCCATAAGGTTGAAAGCTTTAGCCCTTCAAAGGGATCTGCCACAGATCCCTTTGAAGGGCTTTATTTTTATAAATAATCTTGTACACTGACGATTTCTCCATTTGGAAAATCGTCTGCTGACAGTAAATCAACGATGACATTTGCAACAGTTGCTGGTGGTAAAAGCTTGCCGGTTTTTTTGTATTCTTTAAATGTTTCAACGTTGATGAAATCTTCCTTATCGGTTGAACGAATCTCTGCTTGCATGTTGGTATCCATAATTCCTGGAGCAAATGAGATCACTTGAACCGGGTGAATCGTTTCTTGTTGGTCAACGGCTACCCCTTGGCTAAAGAGGTCAAGTCCAGCTTTAGCACTCCCATATTGACTCCAACCATAAATTGGACGTTTGGCTGCACCTGAGGAAATGTTAATAATTTTTTTGTCGATTGATAGGTTTGCTACCTTTTCACAAAATGAAGATGTGAGGAGCATAGGGGCAAGTAAGTTCACATGGTGATTTTTAATCATCTCCTCATGTGAGCATCTTTCGATTGGTTTAACCGGTGCTAGCAAGCCAGCGTTGTTAATGAGGTGGATGGAAGTGGCATGACTTAGATCAATTGATTCAAAGACGTTGTCTACTAATGAAGCGATTTGGTCAATGTTACTTAGATCAAGCATCATCTGGGTATGTGTTGCGCCTTTTTCTTGAACGGTTTGAGATAAAGAATGGTTTTCTGTACGAGAGATACTAATAATGTGAGCATTCTTCTTTGCGTAAGCTTTGACAATTTCAGCTCCGAGTCCTTTAGAAGCCCCGGTAATAATTAAGTAATTCACTGTCTCATCTCCTTTTAAGATTAAAGTGTTCATCCTGTAGTTTAGCATAATCACTCGCCAGAAGATCGAGTTGCGCATATAAAAGTAAGAATAGTTGTGTTATTCTGATAGATATAATCATTGATATTCTAACAGTAAATGAGGTGAGCGGATGAAAGGGCTTTGGGGGAACTCTACAGCATTAGTCGACTTACTAAAAGTGCTTGTGTCCGTACCAAGTATCGTCGGTACCAATGGCGAGGTGGTAATGGGTGAAAAAATTATTTCCTTGATAAAAGAAATCGATTATTTTAAGGAGAATCCAGACCAAGTAGTGCAAATGAAGATTAAAAATGATCAATGGGGTCGATTCTCTGTTGCGGCTGTATATGAAGGGAATCCATCTGACAATCGCGCCTATGTACTATTAAGCCACTTTGATGTCGTCGGTATTGATGATTTTGGTCAACATAAGTACTTAGCTTTTGACTGTGATCGTTATACAGAGCAAATGCAAAAGGAGACCGTTGCAGAAGACGTCGCTAAAGACGTCAAGAGCGGGGATTGGCTATTCGGTCGCGGCGTGATGGATATGAAAGCAGGCCTTGCAATTCAAATGGCGATAATGGCTGATGCGATTGCAGAAGAGAAGAAGATTAATATTATTCTTCTTGCGACACCTGATGAAGAGCGGAACTCAGAAGGAATGCTAGCAAGTGTTGAGTGGTTGGCGGAGTGGAAGAGACGACATCAATATGAAGAGATGATTGGCATCTGTTCAGAACCAAGTTTTACGAGCTTCCCTGGTGATGAAGCGAAGTATATTTACACGGGTTCCGTTGGGAAAATGCTTCCGCTCGTCTGCGCAGTAGGACGTGAGACTCATGTAGGTGAACCACTTGCAGGTGTGAATGCATCATGGATGATCTCAGAGGTCGTTTGTGAGATGGAGCTCTCTGATCGTTTCGTTGAAGAGGAAGATGGGGACCTCGTTCCGCCCCCAACGGTCCTTCGACTAAGTGACCTAAAATATGAATACAATGTGCAAACACCGACATTTGCTTATGCAACATTTAATGTTCTTACCTACAAAAAAAATGCCCAAGAAGTATTAGATGAGATCGGTAAAACGCTTAAATTCTGTACAGAAACTATTCATCAACGACTAACGGATCGTTACAAAACGTATCAAGTCGAGCAAGAAATACCTGCTGTTTCCATTTATTCGTTTGGTGAGTTAAGAGATCGAGGAGTAGAGCGGAATGGAAAATCTTTTTTGAATCGGTTAGAAAACGTGGCGAAGCGTGTAGAGGGAGAAGGAGGGGATACGAGAGATGTGACCATTGCTTTAGCGAGAGAATTAGGGGATTCTTTCTCAGAGTTGGCACCATTTTATGTCATGATGTTCGCACCACCCTATTACCCAGCTGTGAGTCTAAGGAAGAATGATCCAATCGAGTCAAAGCTTCTATTAGACATGAGTTCGCTTCAGAAATGGACAGAAGAACAGTTCAGTGAAAAAATTATAGAAAAGCGATATTTTCCTGGTCTTTCCGATGTAAGCTATGGAAAAATCGAACAACCTGATGAGGTAAGGGAAACATTAGAAAGAAATATGCCAACCCTGTTTAAAGGGTATGAACTGCCCCTCGCATCGATGCAGCAATTAAATATGCCTACCGTTAATATCGGACCGTATGGAAAAGATGCGCATAAGCGTACGGAACGGCTCCACTTACCGTTTTTTACAAATGTTGCACCAGCGATGTTAAAACAATTTATTGATAAATCTTCAAAGGGATAAGGGTTAGATGTAATAAACGGAGGAGCTGAATTTACAAGAGCTGCTCCTTGTTTTTGTTATATGGTCATAATGAATTCGATCTCATTTTTCCTTAATCGTCATAAAAGAAGGTGAGTTATTGAATAAATTTTGTAAATAGGTTAATTTTCCTATTTAATACTCACTATTTGATTGGAAAAACTGTTATATTAGAGGTAGAAAAGTAGAAAAAAGAGTTTTATATTTCTATGAAGAGGGTAGATAGATGAGTTTACTAACGAGAAAACTTCCAACTACGAAATGGTTATATCTATTATGTGGATGTATATTTTTATTACTTAGCACTAATATTTTATATTTTATGAGCAACTTCATCAACGCCACTTTAGCACTCGTTTTAAACTTGATCTATATCGTTTTAATTATCCCGATGATCATGCTAATTAAAGTTCAAATAAGAAAAACAGAAAGAGCGACCGAGCAATTAAGTACACTCTATCAATCCATTGATGGTGTATTGTGGGTGAAAGATATTAAGAGCGGACAAATCTTGAATCTATCAAGTAAGGTAGAAGAGATCTCTGGTTACTCTCATGAGGAATTAAAAGATTCCCCTGAAGACTGGTATGACTTGATTATTCCAGAAGACCGTCCCTATCCTACAAAGCAAGAATGGTTAGAAAAGTTAAAAGATGGACGGGAGAAGGTCTTCCAATACAGAATATATACGAAATATCAAGAAGTACGTTGGGTGAAAGATCATGTGTACCCGATTTACGCAGAAAACGGAGAGTTGGTCCAAATCGGTGGAATGTTATCTGATATCACAGCGGAAAAGGGAGCAGATTCTCAACTTAATTTCTTACTTCTGCATGATTCAGTGACGCAGCTTCCTAATTATCAGGCATTTGATCGTCAACTCATGAAATTAACAACGAGTAAAAGTGAGCCTTTTGTGCTACTTGTATTAAAGCTTAGTCGATTAAACATGATTAGAGAACAGGTTAGTCATCAACTTGCTGATCAAATTCTTGATGAGTTAATGAGCAGATTTAGACCGTTAATGAACAATCAATTGTTTGTAGCTAGACTGAGTGATAGTCGGTTTGCTGTTATCGATTATCAAGTAAGGCCAAAATCTGAAATAGTTCGTTTGATGAATTTGATTACAGAGAAGCTTGAACATCCTATTAACATTGATCAATATGAATTCTTCTTAAATGTTCATATGGGGATTACGCACTATCCTAAAGATGGCCAGGGGCGTGAAGAGTTAGAGAATAAAACCCATGCTGCGATGGATTACGCTCGGGAGAATCAAATCTCTTACGCTTTTTATCAAGAAAAAATGATGACAAAAACACGAGAAACAATGAAACTAGAGGCTGATCTTAGAAAAGCGCTAGAAAAAGATGAGCTGCTTCTTTACTATCAACCGAAAGTTCATGTTGAGAGTGGAAATGTTCAGGGGGTTGAAGCCCTACTGCGATGGAGACGAACAAATGGAGATATTATTTCTCCAGCGGTGTTTATTCCGTTAGCCGAAAAAACAGGAACCATTCTACCAATAGGAGAATGGGTCATAAAGGAAGCTTGTTTCCAACTGAAAGAGTGGAATGATCAAGGAATGATGATTCCACATGTCTCTGTGAACCTATCTAAGATTCAATTATTTCAACATAATTTCGTCGGGGTTATTGAACGGATTATTGAAGAAAGTGAGATTGAGCCACATCAACTAGAGCTTGAAGTAACTGAGAGTATGGCGATTGGTGAGGTTAGGGCTAGAAAGATTCTTCTGCAAATTAAAGAACTTGGAGTTCGAGTAAGTATTGATGATTTTGGTACTGGATATAGCTCGTTGAACCAGCTCAGACATTTGCCGATCGATGTCATTAAAATAGACCGTTCGTTTGTTAATGAGTTAGTTCAAGACAAAAAAGCTGAAGCGATGATTAAAACCCTCATATTAATGTCTAAGCATCTCAATTTAGATGTAGTTGTTGAAGGGGTCGAAACGTTCGAGCAGTTACAACTACTAGTGGGTGATCAGACACCAATTATTCAAGGGTACTTATTCAGTGAACCAGTTCCGGCAAATGAACTTCTAAACACTAAGATTAGTATTAAAAGTAAAGCAATGCGAGACCATTTAAATGTTTAAATGATCGTTTAAATGGTAGAAAGGCGGAGTGACATGAATCTATATAAAGCGCATGTTGTTCATCCACACACACAAATCCCTCTGATCATTTATTTTAATGAGAGAGATGGATTTGTCACATTTGAAAAAGATGAGGATGTATTGAGCATCCTCTTAGAGTTAAAGGTGGATATTGCCCAGGATGAATACTTCCTTACAAATTTAGAAAAAGTTTCATCGATTTGCTTAACGCAGTATCCAGTTGATAACTTAGAAGCTGTTATGGGTTTTTTGGATGAGGTTGGCATTAATGTGGAAGAGATCAATTTTAAGCAAGTGTTAATTCATTAATAAACGAAAAGCCGTCTACTGAGCAGGAGCTCAGTAGACGGCTTTTTAAATGAGTTTATTGAAAATATTAATCTTCGACAATCGGGTATACACCGTTCTCATCATGTGTTTCTGTTCCAGTAATTGGAGGGTTGAATACACAAACCATACGCATATCTGTCTTTGCACGGAGAAGGTGCTCATCGTATTTATCAAGAGCATAAATTTCGTCTTTATTAATTGGCCATACTTTATTGTCTTTAAGCGTTTCTACTTCACCTTCACCTTCGATGCAATAAACAGCTTCTAAGTGATTTTGATACCAAATATGTGTCTCTGTTCCTGCTTTAATGGTTGTGTCGTGAACAGAGTAGCCCATACCATCTTTCTTTAATAGCAAACGACGGCTCGTCCAATTTTCACCTTTTACTTCTTGATCTGTACCAATGATGTCTTTAAGTGCTACTACTTTCATCGTTAAAAACCTCCAGTAAGTTAGTTGAAAATTAATTAATTGAGTAAGTAGGGGGGCAGTAGGATACTGCGCCCTCTACATTTTTAAAATAATATTACGATGTTACAGGTTCAGCAGCTTCCAGAACTGTTTTTACACTTGCTTCAATAATGTCAAAACCAGCTTCAAGTCCCGCATCATCAATAATGAGTGGAGGGAAGAGCTTAAATACTTCATCTTTTGGTCCTGATGTTTCCATAATTAATCCACGCTCAAATGCTTGAGCAGCGATTTTACCTGATAACCCTTCAACTTCTGAGGCAATTCCGACCATATAGCCACGACCACGAACTTCCCCTTTAATTTCTGGATATTTCTCAGTTAGACTCTCCAGGAACTTTATAATACGTTTTGATTTTTCTTGAATATTCTTTTCGAATGCTGGATCCCTCCAGTAGTCAAGCGCGGCAGTTGCCGTTACGAAGGCATGGTTGTTGCCACGGAATGTACCGTTATGCTCACCAGGTTCCCAAATATCAAGATCAGGTCGGATCAATGTGATGGCGAGTGGCAAACCATATCCACCAATTGACTTAGACATACACACGATATCAGGTTTAATACCTGCTTCTTCAAAACTGAAGAATGTACCCGTACGTCCTACACCAGCTTGCACATCATCAACTATGAGTATAATTCCCCAACGTTTACAAATTTGTTCGATACGTTGTAACCATTCGATTCGAGCAGCGTTAATACCACCTTCACCTTGGACTGTCTCGAGGATCATTGCAGCAGGGATAGCCACACCACTACCACTATCTTCTAAAAAGCGTTCGAGATACTCCAGAGTGTCGAGTTCTTCGTTAACAAAGCTGTCATAAGGCATTGTTACTACATTTTGTAATGGAATTCCAGCACCCTTACGTTTAAATGAATTTCCTGTTACAGAAAGGGCACCAATAGTCATGCCGTGGAAACCATTTGTGAAGCTAAGAATATCTGTACGTCCAGTTACTTTTCGAGCGAGTTTCAACGCGCTTTCTACTGTGTTTGTACCAGTAGGTCCTGGGAACATTATTTTGTATTCTAATTGACGTGGCTTTAAGATAACGTCGTTAAACGTTGTTAAAAATTCTGCTTTAGGCACAGTAGCCATATCTAATGAGTGGGTAATGCCATCTTGCATAATATACTCAACTAGTTTTTCTTTCATCTTGTCATCATTATGGCCATAGTTAAGGGCACCAGCGCCTGAGAAGAAATCTAAATACTCCTTACCAGATTCATCCCACATTTTGTATCCTTTTGCTTTGGTGAATACAGTAGGGAAACTGCGGCAATAACTTCTTACCTCGGATTCTAATTGAGAAAATATATTCATATCAGTTTTACTCATCTAACATTCTCCTCCTTGGTTACATTCACTCATACTATACTTGGTATGGGTATTCGGAAAGGTCACAACTATTATTTTGAAGTGCTCTTTTTACTTTTCTAGATGTAATGGACCAATTCTAAATGTCAATTCTTCTTCATGGTTATCGCCTGGGAAAAGTTCCTTCGAGAAACAATCTAATACAGAACATTCAGTCTGATAATCACGAGCTAATTTTCGGAATAATGATTGTGATGCTTTGTTGGAAGGGGTAACAGTTGCTTCGACATACTCAATACCCGTTAAACCGTTGCGTGAAACTAATTCATTTAACATTTTGGACGCAAGGCCTTCTCCTCGCATGGAGGCATCTACTCCTATTTGCCATACAAAAACGACATCAGGTTTTGTAGGAGGGATAAAAGCAGTGATGAATCCAACTACATTCTCATCATGTTTGGCAACGACACATGTTTCTGCAAAAAACTCGCACATCATAATGTACTTATAAGCAGAATTTTGATCCAATGTGGAGTGGTTCACGAGGTCCCACATTGCTGCTCCATCATTAACAGTTGGTTTTAATAAACGAATATCAGTTGTTTTTTGGGCAGTTGCGGTTGCTTGTTGATTAGTAATGTTAGTTCCTCCTCAAACTTTTCTTTGTTCGACGTTATCACATATTTAATCATAAGGTGATAAGAGAAGGATGGCAAACTAGCTTAAAGTGGATTATAACGCTTAATTCCGGCTTAGAGGGGGTTAAAGTAGGTAAGGACATGAATGGTATTAAATGCTACCAAATTGTTAAGTATTCTAACAAATTGACATTATAAAATTTTCTGTAAAAACTGTCGAAAGGTATGAAACGGTTGCTAGTGTTAGGTTTTATGACATTCTGAGTGAAAAGAAAAACACACAAACGACGTCACGTCGTTTGTGTGTTTTTTGTAAAATTATTTAGAGTTCTTCTTAGAGCGCTTCGCTGCAGCTTTTTGTTGTTGCTGACGTTGTTGCTCAAAGCTTGGACCTTCAGTAGCATATTCGTTAGCAAATTCTGCTTCATGTTGCTGCTGTTGGTGTTGATGTTGCATTTGTTGTTGTTTGTTGCGATTATTCTTGCCCATGAATAAATTCCCCCTATAGGTAGATGATTTTTGATAAGCAAGAGCGTTGCTTATCTACCTATAGTATGGATTACGGAGAACATTTTATAAGTGTTAGCTTTTGGAAGAGTGTCTTGCCGCTCGATCGGCCGCTCTAAATTCGGATGCGAACCGAACTTCTTGAGCTTTACGGAGTGTGCTTCGTTCTTCTGTTGCTAGACGTTTTTTACTTTTCATTTAAATCCCCTCACTTTCGGTTGATTATCCTTAGTGTGAGCAAAAAAATGAAAAAATATCCAACTACGCTTCTTTGATTTCAAACACTTGTTGCTCTTCGTTTGCTTTTCGCATCAGGTGCAAGTGATATTGATCTTTTTCAATTTGGAATAAATCATACGAGTACGCTTGCAGATTGATTTGCTTATATACATCTGGTCGAATATCGTTTGCTAAAGTCGAATAAGGCAACTTAGCAGCGGCTTTATATGAACGAAGGTTTTCTTTACGAATTCTCATGAAAACGGTTTGAATGTCACACTGAAAAAACAGCTCATCAAAGAAGGCATCTTTTGCGATTTTATTGTATCCTTTTCCGAAATGTGGTTTGCCAATCCAAGTTCCTAAAAATCCACTTTGGTCTTCCACATCAAATAAATTAATGGTTCCAATCGGCTCGCCCCACTCATCAACGATCGTTCGAGAAATGAGTTCGCCACGTTCTTCTGCTTCAATTGTCTGCTTTGTTAAAAAGACGAACTCATCATAGGATGATGCCTTATGACGAACAAATGGGAAGACAGCAGGATCTACCATTAATTCAAATAAAGCATGACAATCAGCGACGTCTCGTTTTCTTAAATTCACAAAAAGCCCTCCTTTGAAATGAGGGCGAGTTCATCGCTCCACCCTCGAATTTAATAAATGAAGTATCAAATTCGGGGTGGGAATCGAACCCACTAGAACCAGAAAAATGGTGGCGCACCAATTGCCTTCCCAAAGCTCATATAGTTGTTTAAAGTGCCATATAACGTGATATACCCTCTTGATATCATATGAGTATCACATATAACGAGTATAACTCCCGTTTACTCATTAATACTTTTCTATAGTAAATGTTTTTTGTGGAAAAAGATACTGCTTTTTTGTAAAAAAATTAAAAATTTTTTTCTGTGCTTCAGCATTATTTTAGGAGGTCATTAAGTGCAGGTTTTAGTGTCTTAAATTGAAAAGGGTAGCCAAGAATCTCGGCTTTTTCTGGCAGTACTTTTTGACCATCTAATACAAGTGTACTCATCTCCCCTAAAGCAATCTTCAATGCGAAAGAAGGGGCAGGCAACCAATGTGGTCGGCCTAGAACCTCTGCGACGACTTTCCCGAAATCATTCATCTTCAATGGCTGTGGTGCGGTTACGTTGATTGGACCTTCTACTTGCTCATTCGTTAAAGAGAAGATAATCATGCCAACAACGTCATCAATATGAACCCAAGAAAACCATTGCTCCCCTGAGCCGAGTGAACCACCAGCAAACAACTTGTAAGGGAGTAGCATACGGTTTAGTGCGCCTTCATTTTTTGATAAGACGATCCCAAATCTCGTGAACACAGTTCGAATTTCAAACTGTTCGGCTTTGATCGCTTCTGATTCCCACTTTTTCACAACGTCAGCTAAAAAATTTTGTTCAACAGGGGAAGATTCTTCTGTGAATGTTTCTTTTAAGGAGTTGCCATAATAGCCAGTAGCAGAAGCATTGACCAGCACCTTTGGTTTCTTATTGAGTTTCCCTATAAGGGAGATCACTTCACGAGTTGCATCAATTCGACTAGACATTATTCGTTTTTTTCTTTCTTCAGTCCAGCGCCCATCGCCAATGGACTCTCCAGCCAAGTTAACGACTGCGTCAATTCCATCTAATGTTTTTTCCGGTTCTGCATCTTCGTTTAACCATTTGACGTAAGTCACAGAAGGTTGTTCTGGTTTGTTGTCTGGGTTTCTTGTTAGAATGTAAACAGTGTGACCTTGCTCAGTTAATGCTGATGTCAACTTCGAGCCAATAAATCCCGTCCCACCAGTAATAGCAATTTTCATAAAATAACCTCCGTGTAATAAATGTTGGTTTAAAAAGATGATTCTTAAGACAATACCCATATACGAGAAACAGTATTCTTAAGTATGTTTGATTTCATAGTAATCTAAACGGACGTAAAAAGAGAAGTGAGGTGCATCTCATGATTAAGATTACCAAAGTCACGGTACAAAAAAGGATCAAAGGACGGTATAACTTATTCATCGATCGTGGTGCAGGTGAAGAGTATGGGTTTAGTGTAGATGAAGCTATTCTACTGAAGTATGGCTTGAAAAAAGGGCTAGAATTAGAAGAAAATGAACTGACTGAAGTTATTGAAAAAGATGAAGAGAAAAAAACACATCATCTGGCGCTTAATTTTTTATCGTATCGCATGCGCTCAATTCATGAAATGGAAGAGTATTTAACAAAAAAAGAGCGGCACCCTGAACATGTTGAAAGAGTTATCTCGAAACTTATTGAGTTAAAGTTCTTGAACGATCAGGAATTTAGCAAGGCTTATGTTGAAAGTAAGAAGTTAACATTACTCAAAGGGCCAATGAAACTGCGTCAAGAATTGATGCAAAAAGGCGTCGGTCCACAGTATATTGCTGAAGCTCTTGAGACATTTCCAGAAGAAGAGCAAGTGGAAAAAATGATAAAATGGCTTGAGAAAAAAGAGGCAAGAAAACCGAAGCAATCCTTATCTTCATTTAAACAAAAACTTGCTACACAGTTGATGGCTAAAGGTTTTTCAAGACAAGCCATTCAGTTAGCTTTAAATGAAGTGACGTTTACAGTTGATAATTCCGAGGAGTTGGAAGCTCTTATGTTTCAAGGCGATAAGCTTAAACGAAAATACAGCACGAAATACGAAGGCTGGGAGTACAAACAGAGAATGAAACAAGCTTTATATCAAAAGGGCTTTTCATTGGATATGATTTCTACGTACCTGAGTCAAGAACAAGAAGATGAATAAAGCTGAATTTGCTATACTAATAAAAAGAAAGAACATATATGGGGGACATGAAGATGGATGATAAGCGATTTAGTGAGATGACGTCGTATGAACTAAGGACGGAAATTTCCAAAATAAATGAAAAAGCAAAAAAAGCAGAGCAACTGGGGATGATGAATGAATTTGCCGTTCATGAACGACGTATGATCATGGCCAAAGCCTATTTATTAGATCCTGCTGATTTTAAACCAGGCGAAACTTATACATTAACAGACGGAGAGTCATCGTTTCAGATTTCTTATTTAAACGGGCATTTTGCCTGGGGGTATCGTGATAATGGAACAGCACTTGATGCGGTGCCGATTTCCTTGTTGACACAAAAGTAATGGAAGGGCTCTTTGCCCGTCCATTACCATTGATGAGGAACATTTGCATGTTATGATCGTTTGCGTGTTTGAACCTCGAGTATAATATTATGCTGACTCTGCTCAGTTTCACCATTTACTTGGTGAAATGCATGCTTCGGGTTAGAACGTGGCGAACAGAAAGGATCTTTATACGGTGTGTTTTTTCTTGGCTTGCCCATAATGAGCACCTCCATTAACCATTAGTCACTACTGTTCTTTGTTTGAATGTGCCATTCTTTCTTGTGGATGGTCATTGATCGTTCCATCTGCACGTTTAGACAAGGTAGCATCTGTTTCTTTTGGTTTTTCAGAAAAATTCATTGCACCTGGAAAGTCTTTCGATTTGTTACGCATCGTGAGGTGAACCCCCTTTTTAAATCAGCCACTTAAATAGCGGCTTACTTCTAGTATGAGACAGATTCCGTATTTCATTAGAGATAATTGTTGCTAAAGGAGGAAACAGATATTATGGAACACATTTTTAAGCGCTTAACAGAAGAATTATTAGCGGTTAATAGTGAATTAAGTTCAGAAGCTGCACGTACGTGGGTGGAAGGATTATGGGAAGACTTTGAAACGACACGTGCTAAAGCTGGTCGGGAATACAAAGGTCAAGAGATGACAGAGCAAGTTGTTGTCAAATGGATTCAGCAATACGGACCGTTTCTGCACAAATATGCACCGAAGAAACAAAAGTTCTCACACTTAAACAAAGATCATCATCCAAAGCATTAAGAAAAAGTCTGTCTACTAACATGGTTAGTGACAGACTTTTTATGGTCATTATGTTTGTTCTTCCATCATAGTTAATTTTTTTTGTAAAGTTTCCTCACTGAAGACCCAACCCGTATAAGAGCTAATGATTTCTAAATGCTCATCTAGTTGAACAATCGCTACGAACGGATAATGGCCTTTACTTCGATAGCGTAAATCAACAAACCGCACTTCGGTTAAATCATCTTTTTCCTCCACTTCCCAACGATAGGTTGGTGAAAAAGAAAGGAAAGCATCTAAATTTTTATCTTTACGTGCGGCATTAATAATTGGGTCGTCTGGAATTGGATCAAACGAAAATCTCTCAAAGAAATTAATTTGATTATCCTTAGATTCCGCTACATACAGGGTTTCAGGTGTTCGAATCACAAGATGAAACTGGTTCCAGCGAATGGTTGGTGAAACAAAGATATGAGTAGCATTTGGGTGCATACTTCTCGCATGCTTCACGACGGTTTGTTTCTCATAGATCCTCCAGAGATAATAAAGAATAATGACAAGGTAAAGTCCTAAGAAGGTAAAGCCAGGATGTGTTCCGAGAACCCACATTGCAATAGCTCCAAGATGCATGAAGAAAATAAATGGGTCAAAAATATTAATAACGCCTAAAGCAATCCATCTGTTTGAAATGGGACTTAATGCTTGTGTACCATACGCATTAAAAATATCAACAAATACGTGAAGGAACACTGCTAAAAAGGACCAAAGGAAGATAGTTAACAAATTGACACCTGGAATGAATAAGCTGATCCCAGCAGTCAGGATAATAGGCCACAAAAGAATAGCGGGTAGGGAATGGGTAACCCCACGATGGTTACGAATGTACACAGCATTATTTCGTAATTTTAAAACGGTATCAAAGTCTGGCGCTTGTGAGCCAATGATTGCTGCGGTCATCACAGCCGTTTGCATGGTAGGATCTCCTGCCACGTTTGGAT
Organism: Bacillus sp. FJAT-45037; assembly: GCF_002797325.1. Classification (GTDB taxonomy): domain Bacteria; phylum Bacillota; class Bacilli; order Bacillales; family Bacillaceae_D; genus Alkalihalophilus. Next base: position 263,398 of record NZ_KZ454938.1, read on the forward strand.
CTAGAGTGGCCAATCCACCTAATGCAATACCCATGACAATATGTGTACCAGTATCCATTTTCCACACCTCCTTCATTCATTGATATCATCTAGTTTCTTAATCATACAAAACCTCAGTTAAAATTCAAGGTAATTGATTTTAACAACGGTCTGGTATAGTTTAGTTATACCCGAAATGTTAACTGTTAAAAAGGAGGATTATCAATGACTTCTGCAATAGACGTATTTATTGAATATAGAATACATGAAAAGTTTGTAAATCAATATGAAGAGACGATGTTGAAGTTAGAGCAAGCTCTAACGCAGGTAGGTGCATATAACTTTAAATGGTATATTGCACGTGACCAACCTCATTTATATGTGGAGATGTTTAAAGTAAGTGAGTATAGTCAGTACGAACTAATAAAAAAGATGCGCCAAGATCAGACAGCACCGATTAACGAGGATTTACATGAATACATAGATGGAGGCGCAGAAAAAGTGAATTGTTGGGCGTTTCTTGAGAGAACAAACAAGGAGGACAATCGTGCAACATGATAAGCTAGTTGGCGTGAACGTAGAAGGGTTTCAGCAAGGCCTTGTTGAATGGTTTTACACTAATCAAAGAACCTTACCGTGGCGTGAAAACAAAGATCCATACCATGTGTGGGTATCAGAAATTATGCTTCAACAAACGAGGGTCGATACTGTCATTCCATATTATTTAAATTTCATGAGGGAATTCTCAACCCTAGAGGATCTAGCTTATGCAGAAGAGGATAAGATTTTAAAAGCTTGGGAAGGTCTAGGGTACTATTCAAGAGTTCGTAACTTACAGACAGCGGTACGAGAAGTGGTTGAAGAATATGAAGCAATTGTGCCTAACACAAGAAAAGAAATTTCCAAACTGAAGGGGGTGGGCCCTTATACAGCAGGAGCGATTCTTAGTATTGCTTATGGAAAGCCAGAGCCTGCAGTCGACGGAAATGTCATGCGTGTTCTGTCGCGTGTGCTTGAAATAGATGAAGACATCGCGAAGGCTAAAACACGGAAAGTCTTTGAAGACATTCTGTACGATTTGATTTCAAAAGAAGATCCATCTGCGTTTAATCAAGGATTAATGGAACTTGGAGCGTTAATTTGTACCCCAACCTCACCTGGGTGTCTTTTATGTCCTGTTCGAGAGCATTGCAGAGCGAATGCAAAAGGAATTCAACATACGTTACCAGTGAAAACGAAGAAAAAGAAGGCAAAGCGAAAATACATGACCGCGTTTATCATACGGGATGAGAACGGAAGAGTCTTGATCGAGAAACGTCCAAAAGAAGGGTTATTAGCAAAAATGTGGCAGTTCCCAAACGTAGAAGTAGATCGTCATATGATGGAGATAGAACCACTAACAGCTATACTCACAGCTGAAGTAGGACAGGGGGTAACAATTGGCGAGCGTATTCACAAAGTAGAGCATGTTTTCTCGCATCTCATTTGGGATATCGATGTGTATACAGCAGTTGTAGATAAAAACGAAAACGAATGGGATGCAGGCTATCAATGGGTTGATCAATCAGAAATTGAGGCTTACGCGTTTCCAGTGTCACATCAGAAAATAATTAAGCATTATTTTTACGGGGAGTGAGCAAGATGGAATTAGGTTTAGTAGGTAAAGTTGTCCTTGTGACGGGAGGAACAAAAGGGATCGGCCAAGGCATTGCTAAAGCATTTAGCCAAGAAGGAGCGAAGGTGTTTGTGACAGCTAGGGGAGAAGAGGCTCTAGCTGCTATGAATGCAGAAGAAGGTATTACAGCCATTCAAGCAGATGTGACGGTTGAAGCGGATCGTTTTCGTGTGATGAACGAAGTGCTAAGCGAAGCAGGGAAAATTGATGTATTAGTGAATAATGCTGGTGGAAGCAATGGGTCGACTGTTGAAGTAACAGAGTTAGCGTTATTCAAAGAAGCGTTTGAGCTAAATTATTTCTCAGCCGTTCACCTTAGTCAGCTTGCACATAAGGAAATGAAAAAACAGCAAGCAGGCGTCATTATAAATATTTCTTCAATCTTCGGACGAGAATCAGGTGGAAAACCAACCTATAACAGCGCAAAAGCAGCAATGATTAGCTTCACAAAGTCTTTAGCAGATGAAGCAATTAGAGATGGCATTCGTGTAAATGGGGTCGCTCCAGGATCGATTCTACATCCGACAGGAAACTGGCAGAAGCGTATTGAAGAAAATCCAGAGAAAATGAAGGCGTTTGTTAAACAAGAAATTCCCGCTGGACGCTTTGGAACAGTGAAAGAAATTGCTGATGTCGTCGTATTTTTAGCTTCGGAAAAGGCATCATGGGTAGTCGGTGCCACATTGAATGTAGACGGCGGTCAATCAAACGCGAATTTCTAACAGATCAGAGGATATTCAGAAGGCGCTAGACGCTTTTTGAATATCCTATTTTTATAGCTCAATTACTGATCATCGTTTATGAGGTGAATTTCTGAAATCATTTGCTTTGTTTGTGGGGTTCCAAGATTATACAAAGCTTCATATACATCATTTAACCCTCTTTGATATTCATTTTTATCACGGTCATTCTTTTGATCATCGTAATGCCGGAATGAGAATAAATTACCTAGTTCGACATCATGAGCTTGCACTTCATGTAGCAAGTCTTCTAAGGCTTTCTTCTCTGTTGGGGTTGCTTCAATTTCATATTCGATCATTTGACCATCGTTGACAGGGGTGAGGTTTATCGTATCCATACTGATTGGATTTAAATTCACGTAATACTTTTCTTTTTCCATATGATCTTCATCTCCTTAGATTTGTCTTATCATTACTTTCTCCCAAAATAATCAAAACATCATCTAAGAAGTGAATTTATATAAAAAGAGGTAGCACCGAGGCTACCTCAAAAAAATTTTAATTATGCGTAATGATGATTCGTCCGTCTATTTGTTTTGCCTCTAACGTTTCATGTGCGAGTGCTGCTTCGTTAAAAGAGAATACTTGTCCAATGTGGGCATGGAGTTTTTTAGCTGCAAATCCTTCAGAGATTTCTTTTCCTGCTTGTTCTAATTTAGTTTGAGGCACAGTGAAAAGAAGTATTCCTAGAAGGGAGGCATTCTTCATATTAAGTTTTCTCCACGGAAGGGTGGGTTCGTTGTTAACGGGGGAACCAATCGTGACAATACGCCCCCCATTTGCGATTATGTCAAGATTATGATCGATGTTTTCACTGACGGACATATCTAAGATCACATCAATGCCACTACCACTGGTCAACTCATTAATGCGCTTTGAAAGGTCTTCTTCGTGATAATTAAGAACAACATCCGCCCCCGCTTTGATCGCAATGCTCGACTTTTGTTCATTGCCTGCTGTGGCGATGACAAAGGCCCCACTTTGTTTAGCTAATTGAACCGCCGCCTGTCCAACGGCTCCTGCTGCTCCGTAGATCAGCACTTTCTCGTCTTTTTGTAGATTAGCTCGCCAAAAAAGAGAGAGGTGAGCGGTTGTAAACGCCATCGCGATCGCCGCACCTTCCTCATAAGAGAGGTGGCTAGGGAGAGGGAAGGCTTTTTTTGCATCGAAAACAATGTATTCGGCTGAAGCTCCTTTCGCAGTGGTTGCCCAAATGCGATCGCCCACTTTCACATTTGTTACGTCTTCTCCAAGTTCTCTAACTACTCCTGCTAAATCAAAATGTGGAATGTGTGGGAATTGATCGACTTCACGAATCCCTTTTCTAAAATAAGTATCCACGGGATTAATTCCGCTTGCGCCTACTTTCACTAAAACTTCGCCTTTTTTTGGCTTTGGTTTCATTGATTCCCCGATATGTAAGACAGATGGTTGACCGTAATTCGTGTATTGGATGGCACGCATCATATTTCAGCTCCTTTTTTATTATTGAAACAAAGGTTGTAATCGTTTGGCCGCTTCTTTTAAGTTTGCTTCTTCTTGAACAAGAGCGATTCGTACAAATTGTGTTCCTTCACTTCCAAAGGCTGCACCAGGTGTGACCACAACACCTGCTTCTAAGGCGGCTAATGTAAAGGACATTGAATCGAATGAAGAGGGAACCTCCGCCCATATAAACATTCCTCCTTTAGGTGATCTAACGTCCCAACCGATATCACGCAACGCATTGACGAGCGTATCACGACGTTTTTTATAGCGTTGTCGTTGATCGGTCAAGAAGGAATCATCGTTAAGAAGTGCACGAGCCGCTGCTCGCTGAATCGGTTTGAACACCCCGTAATCAATATGAGACTTTACAACTTTAAGTGGTTCCAAAAGATTTGGGTTACCAACTGCATATCCAATCCGAGCACCCGCAAAGTTAAAGCTCTTTGAAAGAGAGTTAAACTCAATCGCAATATCTCTTGCTTCTTCAATGGAAAAGATGCTAAGTGGCTCTATATCATCGTATAAAAGCTCTGAGTAGGCAAAATCGTGCACGAGTAGAATCTGATGTTTTTTGGCAAAAGTCACAACTTCCTCTAAATAGTGACGTGATGCTGTCGCTGCCGTAGGATTACTTGGGTAACTCAAAATCATAACTTTGGACTTTTGAATGATTTCGTTTGGTAGTGATGAAAAATCAAAAGCATAGTTATTTTCATCATTTAGTGGATACGAATATATTTCTGCCCCTGAGAGGTACGCACTTGATGCATAAATTGGGTAGCCGGGGTTTGGCACAAGTACGATATCTTCAGCATCTAAGTAGGCTAGGGTAAGATGAGCGAGTCCATCTTGAGACCCCATTAATTGCAGCACTTCATCTTCTGCTAAGGCTACCGAGTAGCGAGATTGATAAAAGTGACAAACTGCTTTGTTGAACTCAGAAATACTTGTAATTGCATACCCGTAATCACGATCATTCTGAACCGCTTTTGCTAATTCTTCTGTTAGAAATTGAGGTGGGGGAAGGTCTGGGCTTCCGATACTAAGATCTATAAGAGATGCCCCGGTTGCTTCTTTTTGTTGTTTTCGTATCGCTAAATCGGTGAACACACTTGTCTTAAGATGTTCTAGTTTTCTCGATGGCTTCAACATAGTCAACGCTCCTCTACCTATTCACATGCTACTTCTTATCTTAGCTGAACAGTCAAAAAAAACATAGTCTTGCCTACATAAAAGTACATAAAAAAAGATAAGCCGAGGCTTACCTTTAATCAAAATGAACTTCAGTTCCTTGTGTCCAACTTGCTTCTTGTTTTAACCCACCGCGGTTTTCAATTTCTTTGATGATTTCACGATGAATAGTTGTTCCTTCAATATTTAAATAAGGTGTCATCTGTTGAAGACTATGATGAAAATAAGCAAGTTCCTTATCCGACCAATCGTGTTTACTGACCATCGTTAGCTCGGTCATATCTCGACCTACATACATGAGTAACAGCTCCTCTTCTCCAAAATTTTGTGTAATGAGATTGTTGTTTGTTAGTGTTTCTGTTCGGAGGAGACTCTATACGATATAATATGAACAGATTAACTTGTGATGGGGGAATCATTTATGGAACAAAAAGTAGCTTTAGTAACAGGAAGTAGTCGGGGAATTGGTAAACGTATTGCCTTGAGATTAGCTGAACAAGGATATGACCTAGTAATTAATTACTCAAGAAGTAAGCAAGCAGCTCTTGATACAGCTGCTGAAATTGAAGCGTTAGGTAGACGTGCCATCGTTGTAAAAGCAAATGTAGGAAAGCCAGAAAAAATTAAAGAGTTATTTGGAAAAATTGATGAGGAATACGGTCGTTTAGACATTTTGGTTAATAACGCTGCATCAGGTGTTTTAAGACCAATTATGGAACTAGAAGAAAGCCACTGGGACTGGACAATGGATATTAATAGTAAAGCTTTATTATTCTGTGCCCAAGAATCAGCAAAAAGAATGGAAAAACAAGGTGGCGGTAAAATTGTCAGTTTAAGTTCATTAGGGTCGATTCGCTACTTGAAAAACTACACTACTATTGGCGTATCAAAAGCTGCTGTCGAAGCCTTGACTCGTTATTTAGCTGTAGAGTTCGCGGAAAAAGGCATTGTCGTCAACGCTGTATCTGGTGGTGCAGTTGATACGGATGCTCTTTCACATTTTCCAAATCGTGAAGAATTATTAAATGATGCAGCACAGCGTACGCCAGCTGGAAGAATTGTTGAAGCAGAAGACATAGCAGATACCGTTATGTTTTTATTATCTGATCAAGCGAAGATGATTCGAGGACAAACAATTATTGTCGATGGCGGAATTTCTTTATTAACGTAAAGTTCTTTGTATAAAAGGATGGACATCTGTACATATTAATCTATGTGGAGGTGATATCACATGAACAACCAACAACAAAACCAACAACAAAATCAACAACAGCAACAACAAGCGTCTAAAACAAACGCTCAAAAGGTACAAAAGCAAAATGCTGCTTCTGCACAAGGTAACAGCTACAACACTGAGTTTGCTAGCGAAACCAATGCACAAGAAGTAAAGCAGCAAAACGCTCAATCAGAAGCTCATAAGAACCAAGCTTCTACAAATTACAAGCAACAAAACCAAAAAAATCAATAATCAATTGATTGGAAGAAGCACCCCGAGACATTACGTCTTGTGGGTGTTTTTTCTGCTGTTCTTAATACACATTCGAAATAGGTTTACATAGTATTTCATCAATTTTCCTTACAAGAGGCGCTTACCGTTTCAAAAAGATGGGGAACACTGTATAATAGAATAGAATGAAATTGAAGTTGATGTTGACGTATTGGAATGAACGATAAGTAGTTTGTAGGGTAGGTCCTTCAAGAGAAGTGACGATGTACAAGCAATGAGTGTTGACTACTCTACCTACTGACGTCCAAACAATCAAAAGAAAGGAGATTTTTATGAATTTTCCCAAGGTAGGCAGTACGGTTCAGATCCAGAGTTATAAACACAATGGATCCATTCATCGAATTTGGGAAGAGTCAATAGTGCTTAAAGGGACGTCAAAGGTTGTAATCGGAGGTAATGATCGAATTCTTGTTCGAGAATCAGATGGTCGTAATTGGAGAACGCGTGAGCCAGCCATCTGTTATTTTGATTCGGAACAATGGTTCAATACGATCGGTATGATTCGAGCAGATGGAATTTACTATTACTGTAATTTAGGAACTCCATTTACATGGGATGAAGAAGCAGTAAAATACATTGACTATGACCTTGATATTAAAGTATATCCTGATATGACCTTTAAGCTATTGGACGAAGATGAATATGAATTGCATAGTAAATTAATGAATTATCCACCTGAAGTGGATGAAATTTTAAAACGAAGTGTGGATGAACTGATTTCTTGGATCCACCAACGTAAAGGCCCATTTGCCCCGCAATTTGTAGAGAATTGGTATGAGCGATTCTTACAATATCGGTAAATAACAGCAAAAGATACCGTTGAGAAAGCCTGGTTACCAGGCTTTCTTTTCCGTCATACTAACAGAAATAAGGGGGTGGGCATTATGAATAGTATGAAACGCTATATGGAGTTTGTAAAACCATATTGGAAACAGATTAGTTTGACGATTTTGATCGGGATTTTAAAATTTGGGATTCCACTCCTGTTACCATTAGTCATGATGTATGTCATTGATGATATTATTTTTGCAGAAGGTTTAACACAGGATGAGAAGTTATCGACACTATATTGGATTATGGGTGGGCTGTTATTTATCTTCCTCGTCTTAAGACCTCCAATTGAATATTTAAGACAGTATTATGCGCAGTGGATTGGAAGTAAAGTCCTCTATGATATACGTGATCAATTGTTTACCCATATTCAACGATTAAGTTTGCGTTTTTACTCTAATCGCAAAGTTGGCGAGATTATTTCGCGTGTTATTCATGATGTAGAACAAACAAAAAACTTTGTGATCACGGGTCTAATGAATATTTGGCTTGATTTATTTACAATTATTATTGCCATTATAATTATGTTAAATATTAACGTCTGGCTAACACTTGTTGCGATCTCGATGTTCCCGTTATATGGCTTCTCGGTCAAGTATTTTTATGCACGCTTAAGACATTTAACAAGAGTTCGTTCACAAGCGCTTGCTGAAGTGCAAGGTCATCTGCATGAACGAGTTCAAGGGATGAATGTGATACGTAGTTTTGCACTAGAAGAATATGAACAAGAGAAGTTCGCTGTTCGCAATGGGAATTTCTTGGACCGAGCACTTGATCACACTCGCTGGAATGCGAAAACCTTCGCGGTCGTCAACACGATTACTGACCTCGCACCTTTACTTGTCATTCTTGTGTCTGGTTACTTCGTTATTACAGGTAATCTTGAGGTCGGAGCGATGACTGCATTCGTTTTGTATATGGAACGCTTGTATGGACCATTACGCCGATTAGTCAATTCTTCAACAACGCTGACTCAAGCGATTGCTTCGATGGACCGTGTCTTTGAATTCATCGATGAGAAGTATGATATTAAAGATAAGGATAAGGCTGTAGCTCTTCAGACAGCAAAAGGTCATGTCCGATTTGAAAATATTTCTTTCCACTATGATAAAGAAGATTATCCTGTTCTAAAGAACATTTCTCTTGATGTAAAAGAAGGAGAGACGATTGCTTTTGTAGGGATGAGTGGAGGAGGAAAAAGTACGTTAATTAGTCTACTTCCGAGATTTTATGATGTGACAGCGGGGCGTATTTTACTTGATGGGGTCGATATTAGAGAATATCAAGTACGAAGCTTACGTGATAAGATCGGGATGGTCTTACAAGATAATATATTATTTAGTGATTCTGTTAAAACGAATATTCTAATGGGAAATCCAGAAGCAACCGATGAAGAAGTTGTAGCGGCTGCAAAGGCAGCAAATGCTCACGAATTTATTATGAATTTACCACAAGGTTACGATACTGAAGTCGGCGAGCGCGGAGTGAAACTTTCAGGAGGTCAAAAGCAACGTGTAGCAATCGCTCGTGTCTTCTTGAAAAACCCACCAATATTGGTTTTTGATGAAGCTACTTCGGCTCTTGATTTAGAAAGTGAACATTATATTCAAGAAGCGTTAGGCATTTTAGCTGAAAATCGGACCACCTTTATCGTCGCACACCGTTTATCAACGATTACTCATGCCAATCGTATTGTTCTCATTGAAAATGGAGAAATTGTTGAGACTGGAACGCATGCGGAATTAATGAAAAAGCAAGGACACTATCAAAAATTATTTGATGTTCAGCAATTATCATAAGAAAAACGTCTAGCCACATGCATTTGTTGGCTAGACGTTTTTCTGTGTTTATTCTTCTTCAGGTTCTTGAACAGTTACTTTATTTTCTTTCTTATGGTAGTTGAAGAAGCTATCAACAAGATGATCGAGGTGTTCGAGTTGCTCTTGATACTCAATAATCTGTGAAATAGCTGGTAAGATGTGCAACCACTGTGTTCGCATTGTGTCAGGATCTTTATACAATTGAACGTATTGATCAGTTAAGGAGGCTTTCCCGTCATTAATCTCTTGCATGGTTTCATCGGCTGGTAGCGATTGAACTTTTCCGACATAACGGAGCAAGATTCGATCATGGTATTGGGTTAGTCGATTTAGTTGTTCTTCGATTAGAGTTTGAACTTCACAAGGCATGTTATGCAATTCCTCAGATCGTCTCTCTAAATTTCTTAGAACGATGAGAGATTTTTTTGTTGTAATTAACATTTGGCGGAATAATACAATCTTCCGCGCTTTTGCATACTTATTACGAATAAAGTAGTTGCGTTCTTCTTTATAGAGAAGAAATAGATTGTCTAGCTTTAACATTTGTCCCTCTAATCGACTAATGTCACGCTTAAGCATACGACTATCAGCATCTTTTCGTAGGAATAACATTGTCCATTGAATTGTATCCTCTGTTGACTTTAGCATTTTATGATAGAGCTTAGTTTCATAGCGTGGCGGAATAAAGAGTAAGTTGACTACAAAGGCTGCAAAAACGCCAATAAGGATAAGGAAGAACCGTGATGTTGCAAATCCAATAAAGTTATCAGCTGGACTTTCCATTATGATGATAATAGTAACAATCGCAAGTGGTATGGTTGTAGGTTCAAGCTTCACCTTTCGGATAATCGCAATGGCTAAAATGACAACTAAGCCAACGACAAAAGGTTCATGACCGAATGTCATGACAAAAATAACACTTAATACAGCACCAATTATATTTGCTTGAACTTGGTCTATGCTCGTTTGAAAAGTACGATAGATAGAGGGTTGAATGGCAAAGGCAGCAGCAAGCGCTGCAAACATTGGTGGGTCAAACCCAATCCAAATAGCGATATATAATGAAATGATAATGGCAAGACCCGTCTTAAATATACGAGCTCCGAGTTTCATAGGGGAATGTTGTCCTTTCTGCTTTTCGTCTCATGTTGATACGTACTTACTTCTGTGACGAGCACAAACTGTAATTTTTTTCATACCGAAGGTACTATACAATGACTTCGAATATGAATCAACCTCTTTTCATAAAAATAATTAATGTAAGCGCCAGTTTAAACTAGCGCTTCATTTTATTTTAGAGGGATTTTGCGACGCATTCAAATGCATAATCAACTGCCTCTAATGTTTGTTTGATGTCTTCATCTGTGTGTGCAGTCGTTAGAAACCACGCTTCGTATTTAGAAGGGGCAAGATTAATGCCTTGCTTTAACATCGCTTTAAAGAAGATAGCGAACTGCTCTCCATTCGTTTCCTCAGCTTGTTTGTAGTTTTTGATCGTTTCTTTGGTGAAATAGATCGTTAATGCCCCTTTTAGTCGGTTCATTGTAATATCGACAAGGTGTTTTGTCGCGAGTTCTTGAATCCCACTTTCTAACACGGCACCTAATCGATCGAGATTTTCATACACGCCTTCTTCTTTTAATACTTCGAGACAAGCAATTCCAGCACTCATGGAAGCAGGATTCCCAGCCATTGTACCTGCTTGATAAGCGGGTCCAAGTGGTGCTACTTTTTCCATAATATCAACACGACCACCGTAAGCTCCGATTGGCAATCCGCCTCCAATAATTTTTCCTAAAGCTGTCATATCAGGCTCGATTCCAAGGTAATTCTGCGCTCCACCATACATGAAACGAAAAGCAGTAATGACCTCATCATAAATAACAAGAGCTCCAGCCTCATGAGTAAGTTCATTAACAGCCTGCAAAAATCCTGGTTCTGGTTCTACAATGCCAAAATTACCTACGATTGGTTCAACAAGAACGGCGGCGATTTCTTCCCCCCACTTGTTAAGAGCTTCTTTATACGCCTCAATATCATTGAAGGGAACGGTAATAACTTCTTTTGCGATACTTTTTGTTACTCCAGCTGAATCTGGTGTGCCAAGAGTAGCTGGACCTGAACCCGCAGCGACAAGAACTAAGTCAGAGTGACCGTGGTAACATCCGGCAAATTTTATGATTTTATCACGGCCGGTAAAAGCTCGCGCTACTCGTATAGTCGTCATGACTGCTTCTGTACCTGAATTAACAAAGCGAACCTTTTCAAGAGAAGGGATCGCTTCCTTTAACATTTTGGCAAATGTATTTTCATATCTTGTAGGTGTACCATATAAAACACCGTTCTCGGCAGCTTTTGTAATGGCAGCTGTAATATGAGGGTGCGCATGCCCCGTAATGATGGGTCCGTAAGCTGCTAAATAGTCAATGTATTGATTACCATCGACATCCCAAAAATAGGCTCCATTGGCACGTTCCATAAACACAGGAGTACCGCCACCGACACCTTTATAAGCGCGTGATGGACTATTCACCCCACCAAGTATGTGCTTTTGCGCTTCACTATATAATGCTTCTGATTGTTTGAAATTCATGTAGTCATTCCTCCATACGATTTTAATTCAGTTGTTCCGATTAGTCATGTAAGCATATAGTCATTCAATCATAAGCTGTACGTTAGAACAAGTGAAACTCGTATGAAATCAAAGGAGAAGTCGTGAAGTCATTGGGGTTATAGATTAATTATGATGGAGTTGTGCGAATGCGTTTAGAGAGGAGTTAGGTAATAAAGGGAGGAGGTCTCGACGGTATAGTTCTTCAAGGAGTAATTCAATAAAGTCGTAACTTAACTTGAGGGATACGGCTTTTTGGTAACTTTCAACTAACAATTTATCGGAGAGTTGGTCCATATATATACACCACCTTCATGACTAATGGTGAAATAATATTTCCTTCATAATAATACAATTTTAAAATGGTTTCTATAGTTCGATTTTATTACTATTTTTTCAGGCAAGCTCATAGATTTAAGGGTAGGTTCGTTTAGGGGAGTGGGGTTAACTTGGTTGCGTTATTATATCTAATCATGCTCATAGCGGCGATTGGCATTATAATGAGTTTTCTTTTAATGCTGCGCTATCGACCGAATAGTCGGCGACATAAAGTGTCTCTTCGTCATTTTGCCATGCTTGTCATAGTGTATGTAACGGTTATGCTTGCGTTTGCTATTTTATATATGACTTTGGAGCTTTTAGGAATTCAAGTATTATCAGAGGCAAGTCATCAAGTAGGGAAAAGGTTCACGCACCTAGCACTGGATGCTGTTTACTTTAGTGCCATTACACTTTTGTCTGTAGGGTATGGGGATATTGTACCAATTGGTTTCGGGCGAATTTTAGCTATTGTACAGGCTTTATTTGGCTACCTCCTTCCAGTTGCGTTTGTAGTGACGACTGTTATCCGATTAGAAGATAAGGTACAATAGTTGTAACGATATAAAACTTTGGCTACTCTATTACTAGAGACTGATAAGAAAGGTTGTGGCAAGATGAAAGTAGAAGTAGGACAAGTGGCTCCAAACTTCACATTAAAAGCAAACAATAGTGAAGAAGTATCTTTAAGTCAATTCAAAGGAACGAATGTTGTCCTTTATTTCTATCCTAAAGATATGACACCAGGTTGCACAACTCAGGCTTGTGACTTTCGTGATCGTATCGATTCATTCCAATCACTTGATACAGTTATTTTAGGAGTTAGTCCCGATCCCGTTGCGCGCCACGAGAAGTTCATAGATAAATACGATCTACCGTTCTTACTATTAGCAGATGAGGAACATACTGCTGCAGAGGCATTTGGTGTGTGGCAGTTAAAGAAAAATTTCGGTAAAGAATATATGGGCATTGTTCGATCGACTTTTGTTATTGATCGTGAAGGAAAGATCGTCAAGGAGTGGCGTAAAGTACGAGTGAAAGACCATGTAGAAGAAGCATTAACGTTTATAAAAGAAGAGCTCTAACAAGAAAGCGAGGGAAAACTCTCGCTTTTTTCTAAAAAAGAAAATCCTAAGAAAAGAAGTTGATCATTTTTCTCATAGGTAGGGAACGAAAGAGTAATCGAATGAATAAATGTAAGGAAAGACTATAGAATAGCGGGGGGAGATGAGTAATGAAACTTCTTGTTTGTATTATTGATGATTTTTATTCAGCTCAAGTTGAAAGGGATTTGCGAGAAAAGGGATATCGGATGACGGAGCTTGCGAGTTCAGGTGGATTTTTAAAAAGAGGAAACACGACATTCCTATTTGGAATTGATGAGAAAGATGTTGATTCATTAAAATCATCGTTACAAGCAGCTTGTTTATCAGTTGAGAAAAGAAAGAAGAGAAAATCGAAAACCGAACATCGCTATACATCTTTTCTTCTAGATGCGACACATGCTATACCGTTCTTGACTAATTGAGTGCACAGTCTGTTTTGATTGATTGACTTCAAACCGTTTTTTGTATTATACTAATTATAAAGATTATAAAGTAAGAATTGTTTTTTGAAAGTGAGGTGCATGACGATGTCTAATCATCGCTTGCAAGATGCAATTGATGCACTTAAGAGCACCCGTGTTCGTATGACGCCTCAACGTCATGCCATTTTAGAATTTCTATATGAAACGTCTACACATCCAACTGCAGATGAAATATACAAAGCACTAGAAGCTCGTTTTCCGAATATGAGTGTGGCTACTGTTTACAATAACTTACGTGTCTTTAAAGGAGCTGGAATCGTAAAAGAGCTTACGTATGGAGACTCATCAAGTCGTTTTGACTGTGTGACAACCGATCACTATCATGTTATCTGTCAAGATTGTGGGAAGATCGTTGACTTCCATTATCCTGGACTCGATGAAGTGGAAACTTTAGCTGAACATGTGACTGGATTTAAGGTGCATACCCATCGTATGGAGATCTATGGAACATGTAAAGAGTGTACAAAAACAGTTCAACATTAATTAAATGTGAAGTACCTTTTGCGTTTTAGGCAGGTGATCCTTGCTTAAGGCGCTTTTATTTTGATTAAAAAAACGGAGCCACTTAGCTCCGTTTAGACTTTTGGTTATAAGATTCATCGAATTCTTTGCCTGTTAAGGTTGGATCGAGAGTTAGAGGTTCTCTACAGTGCATGCACGCATCGACTCTTCCTAACATTTTTGTAGGTCGGTTACAGCTAGGGCAAGTGACCTGAACCGATTTGGTTGAAAGCATCCCAATCCAGAAATATACAACGGTACTTGCAATAATAAATAGGAAGCCGAGAAGCATAGAAATCGTCATAAGAACAGGAGACTCTCTAAAGAAGATTCCAACGTACATAATGAGAATCCCAACAAAAACGAGCGATAAAGCAAACGTTCTGATTTTATTTATTTTATTTGAATATTTAATAGCCAAATTCATCCCTCCTAAAATAAAGTATAGCATAGGGTATAGAGGACGTGAACATTGTAAAAGAACTGCAAGAAAAATTAAGAGGATTTGAAGGATATCGCCAGGTTTTGTCGAATAATTTACCTCAACAAGATCCTAGTAGCGTGTGATGCAATTGAGGAGGACAAGGATGGATATGTTATTAAGGCAGCTTTATCAGGATCGAGCGAGTGAAGAAGATACGTTTGCTATATTAACGATTGAAAAGGAGACTTCTCCATTATCTATATTAGATGGCTTTGATTCGGTTGTACTGGTTATCAAGAATGATCCGAAAGTAGATTGGCATGTAAAGCACTACCAAGTAGGGGAAGAAAAAGTTGCGCTACATTCTTTAAGTCAAACGACGATGCATTATTCTCTAATTGCAGGAACGCATCGACGTTTAGTTGATTGGCTTTTCCATGGTAAGATTGTGTTTGATCGCAATGAATTTTTGCAAGGGGTAAAAGAAAGAATCGATACATTTCCCCCAGGTGATCGAATGAAGAAGATGACGATCCAGTTTTCTAAGATGTTAAGAAGGTTTGATGAGGGGAAAACACTTTTCCACCATCATCATACATTTGATGCATTTAGTAATATGATGCATGCGCTTCATCATTTAGCGAGATTAGCTGTTATTCGTCATGGTTTTTATCCAGAGGTAACCGTGTGGGAGCAAGTTAAAAGAATTGAACCGGAAACATACAAGTTATATCAAGAGCTTTTAAAGAGTGAAGAATCCTTAGAAAAACGTATTCAACTATTTATTTTAGCAACAGAATTAGCTGTTCGTTCTAAAACAAAAGTCGGTTCGGAACACTTCCTTTCCTTATTGCACGGAAAAGAGGAAGGATGGACCATCGCAGAAATGATGGAGATCCCTGAAGTTCAGGAATACAGAATTGATCTTGAACTACTTGTTAATTTTCTCATTGAAAAAGAGTATTTAGTAGTCGATCAGAGAGAAACGAAAGCAAAAGGAATTCAACATTTAAGGTATCAATTAAAAAACTCAAATTAATTTAGAAATAGTGTTGACTTTATTTTTCGTGCGTGATAAATTATTACTTGTCGCTGACAACAACAGTTGTTACGCACGAAAAAAACAATTTTAAAAGTTGTTGACTCATGATTGGTTATTTGATAAGATAATGAAGTCGCCAACAACGACGTAACAAAAACGTTCTTTGAAAACTGAACAAAAGCCAAGCGAAAAAATGAGATACATGATATCTCGTCAATGTTTTATTTTGAGCAATCAAACACTTTTATGGAGAGTTTGATCCTGGCTCAGGACGAACGCTGGCGGCGTGCCTAATACATGCAAGTCGAGCGGATCAAAGGGAGCTTGCTCCCTTTGATTAGCGGCGGACGGGTGAGTAACACGTGGGCAACCTACCTATAAGATTGGGATAACTCCGGGAAACCGGGGCTAATACCGGGTAATCCTTTTCTCCACATGGAGGAAAGGTAAAAGATGGCTTCGGCTATCACTTATAGATGGGCCCGCGGCGCATTAGCTAGTTGGTAAGGTAATGGCTTACCAAGGCGACGATGCGTAGCCGACCTGAGAGGGTGATCGGCCACACTGGGACTGAGACACGGCCCAGACTCCTACGGGAGGCAGCAGTAGGGAATCTTCCGCAATGGACGAAAGTCTGACGGAGCAACGCCGCGTGAGTGATGAAGGTTTTCGGATCGTAAAGCTCTGTTGTTAGGGAAGAACAAGTGCCGTTTGAATAAGGCGGCACCTTGACGGTACCTAACCAGAAAGCCACGGCTAACTACGTGCCAGCAGCCGCGGTAATACGTAGGTGGCAAGCGTTGTCCGGAATTATTGGGCGTAAAGCGCGCGCAGGCGGTCTTTTAAGTCTGATGTGAAAGCCCACGGCTCAACCGTGGAGGGTCATTGGAAACTGGGAGACTTGAGTACAGAAGAGGAGAGTGGAATTCCACGTGTAGCGGTGAAATGCGTAGATATGTGGAGGAACACCAGTGGCGAAGGCGACTCTCTGGTCTGTAACTGACGCTGAGGCGCGAAAGCGTGGGGAGCAAACAGGATTAGATACCCTGGTAGTCCACGCCGTAAACGATGAGTGCTAGGTGTTAGGGGTTTCGATGCCCTTAGTGCCGAAGTTAACACATTAAGCACTCCGCCTGGGGAGTACGACCGCAAGGTTGAAACTCAAAGGAATTGACGGGGGCCCGCACAAGCAGTGGAGCATGTGGTTTAATTCGAAGCAACGCGAAGAACCTTACCAGGTCTTGACATCCTTTGACCACCCTAGAGATAGGGCTTTCCCCTTCGGGGGACAAAGTGACAGGTGGTGCATGGTTGTCGTCAGCTCGTGTCGTGAGATGTTGGGTTAAGTCCCGCAACGAGCGCAACCCTTGATCTTAGTTGCCAGCATTCAGTTGGGCACTCTAAGGTGACTGCCGGTGACAAACCGGAGGAAGGTGGGGACGACGTCAAATCATCATGCCCCTTATGACCTGGGCTACACACGTGCTACAATGGATGGTACAAAGGGCTGCAAAACCGCGAGGTTGAGCGAATCCCATAAAGCCATTCTCAGTTCGGATTGTAGGCTGCAACTCGCCTACATGAAGCCGGAATTGCTAGTAATCGCGGATCAGCATGCCGCGGTGAATACGTTCCCGGGCCTTGTACACACCGCCCGTCACACCACGAGAGTTTGTAACACCCGAAGTCGGTGGGGTAACCTTTATGGAGCCAGCCGCCTAAGGTGGGACAGATGATTGGGGTGAAGTCGTAACAAGGTAGCCGTATCGGAAGGTGCGGCTGGATCACCTCCTTTCTATGGAGTATTTTAACTCTAGTCGATGTATGACCTTGGGTCATATGCGCTTTGGATCTTTTGTTCAGTTTTGAGAGAACACAAAACTCTCAACATAAGCTAAGGGAATAAGGAACCACGCTAAGTTCGCAACGTCCTGTTGCAACGCCTGGTACTTACATCCTGTAAGCATTGTTCTTTGAAAACTAGATAATGAAATGTAAACATGAACGTTCATCGAAAGATTGA
This sequence comes from Bacillus sp. FJAT-45037, assembly GCF_002797325.1. Lineage (GTDB taxonomy): Bacteria > Bacillota > Bacilli > Bacillales > Bacillaceae_D > Alkalihalophilus. Next base: position 281,136 of record NZ_KZ454938.1, read on the forward strand.
ACGAGAATGTCAAGAATTCAACAACCTTTTTTAATTTTTTTTGGTTAAGTTAGAAAGGGCGCACGGTGAATGCCTTGGCACTAGGAGCCGAAGAAGGACGCGACGAACAGCGAAATGCCTCGGGAAGTTGTAAGTAAACGTTGATCCGAGGGTATCCGAATGGGGGAACCCACTATTCGTAATGGAATAGTACCCATGCCTGAATACATAGGGCATGAGGAGGCAGACCTGGGGAACTGAAACATCTAAGTACCCAGAGGAAGAGAAAGCAAATGCGATTACCTGAGTAGCGGCGAGCGAAACGGTAACAGCCCAAACCAAGAGGCTTGCCTCTTGGGGTTGTAGGACACTCAATACGGAGTTACAAAGAAATAGGATAGGCGAAGCGATCTGGAAAGGTCCGCGGTACAAGGTAACAGCCCTGTAGTCGAAATTCTATTTTCTCCTGAGTGGATCCTGAGTACGGCGGGACACGTGAAACCCCGTCGGAATCCGGGAGGACCATCTCCCAAGGCTAAATACTCCCTAGTGACCGATAGTGAACCAGTACCGTGAGGGAAAGGTGAAAAGCACCCCGGAAGGGGAGTGAAACAGATCCTGAAACCGTGTGCCTACAACTAGTTGGAGCCCATTAACGGGTGACAGCGTGCCTTTTGTAGAATGAACCGGCGAGTTACGATGTCGTGCAAGGTTAAGCTGATAAGGCGGAGCCGTAGCGAAAGCGAGTCTGAATAGGGCGATGAAGTACGACGTCGTAGACCCGAAACCGTGTGATCTACCCATGTCCAGGGTGAAGTTCAGGTAACACTGAATGGAGGCCCGAACCCACGCATGTTGAAAAATGCGGGGATGAGGTGTGGGTAGGGGTGAAATGCCAATCGAACTCGGAAATAGCTGGTTCTCCCCGAAATAGCTTTAGGGCTAGCCTCGAGGTTGAGAGTTTTGGAGGTAGAGCACTGATTGGACTAGGGGTCCCCACAGGATTACCGAATTCAGTCAAACTCCGAATGCCAAAAACTTTTACTCGGGAGTCAGACTGCGAGTGCTAAGATCCGTAGTCAAGAGGGAAACAGCCCAGACCATCAGCTAAGGTCCCCAAGTATACGTTAAGTGGAAAAGGATGTGGAGTTGCCCAGACAACCAGGATGTTGGCTTAGAAGCAGCCACCATTTAAAGAGTGCGTAATAGCTCACTGGTCGAGTGACTCTGCGCCGAAAATGTACCGGGGCTAAACGTATCACCGAAGCTATGGATTGACACCTTTGGTGTCAGTGGTAGGGGAGCGTTCTAAGTGCAGCGAAGTCAGATCGTAAGGACTGGTGGAGCGCTTAGAAGTGAGAATGCCGGTATGAGTAGCGAAAAGAGGGGTGAGAATCCCCTCCGTCGAAAGCCCAAGGTTTCCTGAGGAAGGCTCGTCCGCTCAGGGTAAGTCGGGACCTAAGCCGAGGCTGAAAAGCGTAGGCGATGGACAACAGGTTGAAATTCCTGTACCACCTCCTCACCGTTTGAGTAATGGGGGGACGCAGTAAGGTAGGGTAAGCGCGCTGATGGATATGCGCGTCCAAGCAATTAGGCTGAGAAGTAGGCAAATCCGCTTCTCGCGAAGGCTGAGTTGTGATGGCGAGGGAAATTTAGTACCGAAGTTCCTGATCCTACACTGCCTAGAAAAGCCTCTAGCGAGGTGAGAGGTGCCCGTACCGCAAACCGACACAGGTAGGCGAGAAGAGAATTCTAAGACGCTCGGGAGAACTCTCGTTAAGGAACTCGGCAAAATGACCCCGTAACTTCGGGAGAAGGGGTGCTCTATTAGGGTGTATGCCCGAGAGAGCCGCAGTGAATAGATCCAAGCGACTGTTTAGCAAAAACACAGGTCTCTGCGAAGCCGCAAGGCGAAGTATAGGGGCTGACACCTGCCCGGTGCTGGAAGGTTAAGAGGAGGGGTTATCCTTTGGGAGAAGCTCTGAATTGAAGCCCCAGTAAACGGCGGCCGTAACTATAACGGTCCTAAGGTAGCGAAATTCCTTGTCGGGTAAGTTCCGACCCGCACGAATGGTGTAACGATTTGGATACTGTCTCAACGAGAGACCCGGTGAAATTATAGTACCTGTGAAGATGCAGGTTACCCGCGACAGGACGGAAAGACCCCATGGAGCTTTACTGTAGCTTGATATTGGATGTTGGTACAGTTTGTACAGGATAGGTAGGAGCCTTGGAAGTCGGAGCGCCAGCTTCGACGGAGGCGTCGGTGGGATACTACCCTGACTGTGCTGACATTCTAACCTCGGACCGTGATCCGGTTCAGGGACAGTGTCAGGTGGGCAGTTTGACTGGGGCGGTCGCCTCCTAAACAGTAACGGAGGCGCCCAAAGGTTCCCTCAGAATGGTTGGAAATCATTCGAAGAGTGCAAAGGCATAAGGGAGCTTGACTGCGAGACCTACAAGTCGAGCAGGGACGAAAGTCGGGCTTAGTGATCCGGTGGTTCCGCATGGAAGGGCCATCGCTCAACGGATAAAAGCTACCCTGGGGATAACAGGCTTATCTCCCCCAAGAGTCCACATCGACGGGGAGGTTTGGCACCTCGATGTCGGCTCATCGCATCCTGGGGCTGAAGTAGGTCCCAAGGGTTGGGCTGTTCGCCCATTAAAGCGGTACGCGAGCTGGGTTCAGAACGTCGTGAGACAGTTCGGTCCCTATCCGTCGCGGGCGCAGGAAATTTGAGAGGAGCTGTCCTTAGTACGAGAGGACCGGGATGGACACACCGCTGGTGTACCAGTTGTTCCGCCAGGAGCATCGCTGGGTAGCTACGTGTGGACGGGATAAGTGCTGAAAGCATCTAAGCATGAAGCCCCCCTCGAGATGAGATTTCCCATGGAGTTAATCCAGTAAGACCCCTTAGAGATGATGAGGTTGATAGGTCTGGTGTGGAAGCGTGGCGACACGTGGAGCTGACAGATACTAATCGGTCGAGGACTTATCCAAAACTATTCTTGACACATGTTTACGAAACCACGCTAAGTTCGCGACGTCCTGTCGCAACGCCTGGTACCCACGTCCTGTGGGCATTATCTAGTTTTGAGAGAACAACTCTCAATTTTCTAGTTTGGTGGCGATAGCAAAGAGGTCACACCCGTTCCCATGCCGAACACGGACGTTAAGCTCTTTTGCGCCGATGGTAGTTGGGGGCTTCCCCCTGTGAGAGTAGGACGTTGCCAAGCAGTAGTATTCCACAGTAGCTCAGTGGTAGAGCAATCGGCTGTTAACCGATCGGTCGTAGGTTCGAGTCCTACCTGTGGAGCCAATTAGGAGAGCTGTCCGAGTTGGCCGAAGGAGCACGATTGGAAATCGTGTAGGCGGTTTAAAACCGTCTCGAGGGTTCGAATCCCTCGCTCTCCGCCAGCAAAGATTTACCATATATAGATAGTAAGTAGGCCCGTTGGTCAAGCGGTTAAGACACCGCCCTTTCACGGCGGTAACACGGGTTCGAATCCCGTACGGGTCACCATATAAAAAAATATTTAATACAACACCAGTTATGGAGGATTAGCTCAGCTGGGAGAGCACCTGCCTTACAAGCAGGGGGTCGGCGGTTCGAGCCCGTCATCCTCCACCATTTATTTCAAAAGGAGAGATTGACTCCTTAGAAAAACATCACCTATATACTTAAAACGTCGCGGGGTGGAGCAGTTCGGTAGCTCGTCGGGCTCATAACCCGAAGGTCGGAGGTTCAAATCCTCCCCCCGCAACCAATTTATTTCACTTATAATGGTCCGGTAGTTCAGTTGGTTAGAATGCCTGCCTGTCACGCAGGAGGTCGCGGGTTCGAGTCCCGTCCGGACCGCCATTTTTTAAAAACGGCTTGGTAGCTCAGTCGGTAGAGCAATGGACTGAAAATCCATGTGTCGGCGGTTCGATTCCGTCCCAAGCCACCATCTATTATTTGCCGGTCTAGCTCAATTGGTAGAGCAACTGACTTGTAATCAGTAGGTTGGGGGTTCAAGTCCTCTGGCCGGCACCATCTGATTCCAGTCAACGTATCAATTTGAACTTGACAGTATGATAGATAGTGTAGTAAAGTTGTTATTGTTATTTGGAGGGGTAGCGAAGTGGCTAAACGCGGCGGACTGTAAATCCGCTCCCTCAGGGTTCGGCGGTTCGAATCCGTCCCCCTCCACCATTTTTATAGGGGCATAGTTTAAAGGTAGAACAGAGGTCTCCAAAACCTCCGGTGTGGGTTCAATTCCTACTGCCCCTGCCAATTTTAAATATGGCGATTGTGGCGAAGTGGTTAACGCACCGGATTGTGATTCCGGCACTCGTGGGTTCAATTCCCATCAGTCGCCCCATATATTTCTTCAAGATAATGGGCTATCGCCAAGCGGTAAGGCAACGGATTTTGATTCCGTCATGCGTAGGTTCGAATCCTGCTAGCCCAGCCATTTTTTTGCGGAAGTAGTTCAGTGGTAGAACACCACCTTGCCAAGGTGGGGGTCGCGAGTTCGAATCTCGTCTTCCGCTCCATTTTTAATTTAAAGAGGCGGCATAGCCAAGTGGTAAGGCACGGGTCTGCAAAACCCTTATCCCCGGTTCAAATCCGGGTGCCGCCTCCAAAGATTTCTGTCGTGCCGGGGTGGTGGAATTGGCAGACACACAGGACTTAAAATCCTGCGGTAGGTGACTATCGTGCCGGTTCAAGTCCGGCCCTCGGCACCATATATTGCGCCCTTAGCTCAGCTGGATAGAGTGTTTGACTACGAATCAAAAGGTCGGGAGTTCGAATCTCTCAGGGCGCACCATTCTTTTTTTTATGTACAGGCATTTTTACAACGAATTAAGTTATGCCGAAGTGGTGGAATGGCAGACACGATGGACTCAAAATCCATTGCCTTCACGGGCGTGCGGGTTCAAGTCCCGCCTTCGGTATCGAATAAAGCGTAAACCTCACAGTGATTTTTGTGAGGTTTTTTTGTTTGTTTTTTGGTTAAGTGTAGTTGAGCCTTACTTCTTAATAAATAGGATTGACTAATGTTTGGATGAAAGGGAAAAGAAATTCGTCAAAGGAATTGATAATCAACGAAATGAGGGATGAATTTGAAAAAAGACGAGATCAAGCTCTTTAGAGACTATCCATATGCTGAGCTTAATTCACAAGATGACTTATATTGTTTTAAAATTTGCACATATAATTATGCTTATCCGAAAGCTGATAATAGGTCGGATGCAGATTGGCACAGAAATTATCTTTACTTTACACTTCCAGGATTTAGAGTAGAAGTGAATGAGATCATTTTAGAAGGGCAGTTCGTGCAGTTCATTATAAAGGAATTAGAACAATTCTCTTTACAAAAGAAAGAAAATGTCGTTATAGAGCCAACTGAACCATTCTTTGGATTTACTCTATCATTAAGGGGACCGAACAAAGTCAATGTAGAAGGTTATATACAATATCCAGTTGGACAAGGTACAGAATTAATATTTGAGTTTGAGACGGATCTCAAAAATGTGAATAAGTTTCTTACAGGATTAAAAGCTATAGAGAGAGAATATCCTTCTCGGAATATATAAGAGATAATGAGAATAGTGGGAGGCATTTAACATGAATAGAAATATAACCTACAAAGAGCCTAAAAAAATATTAACTCCTGCTAGTGGTTTTTTATATGGGTACACTCATTCACTTAATCCCTATTCAGGCTGTTTATTTGGGTGTTCATATTGTTATGTAAGACAGAGTCCGGTTGGCTTATTTCGTGGGGGAAAATTGGGGTAGCTGGGTAGATGTGAAACAAGGAATTCATGAAAAGTATAAGCGTGAAATGATTAATTTGAGAAAAAGAGGCAAACAAGTCACTATATTTATGTCTTCAGCAACAGATCCGTATCAATCAGTTGAGTATAAAGAAAAGATTACACGAGCATTACTTGAGGTAATGGTTGAATTTCCTCCTGATTTTTTATTTGTTCAAACAAGAAGCGCGCTTGTAACAAGAGATATTGACTTATTCTTACTGTTAAAAGGTCGATTACGAATTAGTATCACAGTGGAAACAGACGATGATCGTATACGAAAAGTATTTACTCCCCAGGCACCGCCAATCGAAGGAAGGTTAAAGGCCATCAAACAACTGAAAGAGAACGGATTACCAGTTCAAGTAGCCGTTGCACCTGTACTTCCTTTTTCTTCGTCATTTCCAGAGAGGTTGTCTCAACTTGTTAATCGAATTGTAATTGATGATTTCACAGGTGACGGGAGTAAAGGGAAACGAACAGAACGGCTTAAGGTAAAAGAATTATATACTGAAGCAGAATTCGAGAAATGGTATGGCCAAGACACTCAGCTACATGCATATGAACAGATGAAAAAAACATTTACTAACGAACAGATTTTCTTCAGCAAAGAAGGATTCATGCCATTTTAGTTAATTGTCTATCCGAAAAATTTCAACATATTGGTTGAAGTTTTTTGATGTGCTAAAAGAAATAAAATCGAGTAAGGTACAATAAGGCATATGATCATCAACTTGACCATATACCCTTATAGGTATATAATGATGAATATAAATAGTTTACTTAGAGGAGGCTAAATGATGACAGAGCATGATAAGAACGCATGTCATACAGGCCATTGAGGCATAAACAAAAGTAAAACAGACGGGAAGAAGGCAATGAAATCAAAGCCGCCTATATGACCTGCTGTTTATTTATGGTTCCTGGTAGGAGCTATCTTTGTAGTTTATAACATCTTTTTATACGTTAGTGGTTTTTTTAATTAAGAACAGCATGATTGATTGGGGAGGGCTCTTATCTTTACTAGAGTAGTAAAAATAAAAGTCCCTTCCTTTGAAGAAAAGAGGGATGTATATGGATGAATCAAAATATATCCAGCAGCATTTAGCTAATGAGCGAACCTATCTAGCTTGGGTGAGGACGGCTATTGCAATCATTGGGATTGGTTTTTTAGCTACAACTTTGCACTTTAATACACCAATGCATGAATATGTTGATTTTGTACTCGCGATTTTTATTAGTTTATTTTCACTTATGTTGGGGTTGTTTACAATTGTTCTTGCGACAACTATTTACTACCGTAACCGAAAAGCGATTAACACCCAGACATTTCATTCTTCCTACAAATTGATTATCTCTATGACCTCAGTCGTTATTGCAGTGTTAATCTTCTTTTTAGTGTATTATCTATTTTTATTTATAGGCTCGTAAGGGAAATAATAAGTCAGGCTAAGGCAGATGGGGGGATATATGAGTATTATTTTGATATTGAGTTCTTTTTTTATGATGTATATCCTATATAAAAGGTATCTCCCTGTAATAGGGTTGCGATGTACACCAATAGCAAAGGTGCAAAATAGTGTGCATGTCTTGCTTGATGTAAGGGATTTTCCGTTGTCGTATCATTCAAATGTAAGCGAAGCATTATCTATCCCATTAGCTTATTTAAAAAGAAATTATGCTCAACTCGAAGGGAAATCGATTGTGTTGATTGGATCCGATAAAGTAGAGATCCATTTGAGTGCCCGTTTTTTAAAGTCAAAAAGAATAAACGTAACGGGGTATGCTATTATGAAAAATAAAAAACAAGAACCTTGTATGAATTATCATGAGATGTGTGGAACATAAATGTAAATGAACGGGGGGAGAGATGGTGTTGCGAAAAAGTCCATGAGTAGCAACCGAGTTCGGAATTGGGTACAATTCCTTTGATATACGGGTGATGGTTAACGCAAGACAGCAAATATTAACAGAAGATAGATTTGTTGTTCTTACCTTTGATGATGGACCAACTAGGTTATTAGAACCTATCCTCGATATTTTATTAAGTGAACAGATACCAGCTATGTTCTTTTGGCAAACGCGTCTACTACATTATAAACGACCTTGGAGACGCGTAATAGAAGAAGGCCATGTTATTGGTACGCATACCATCACACATCCAAATCTTCAAAAACTAAGCTTACTTGAACAACGACGAGAGTTAATGAGAAGCAAAGAATTGATTGAAACGTATACAGGGCAGACTGTACGTTATTTCAGACCGCCGTTTGGTCAATACAATGATCAAACGCTAGATATTGCCGATGAATTAGGATTGAAAACGATTATGTGGGATGTAGCATCGTTTGATTGGATTCTAAAAGCAGAGCCAGAAAGGATTATTCAACATGTGATCGAACAAATAGAGGATGGTTCGATCATCCTATTACATGAATTAAAACAAACATTAATTGTTTTACCAATGTTAATCAAGCAGTTAAAAGATAAAGGGTACGAATTTAAAATACTACCAACGTGATGGTTCCACTCATCAGGAGGAGCAGCAGAATGGAGTTAGTTATTCAAGGTTTATTAATGGTGTTTGTTGTATGGTTTATTTTCAAGCGTATTATGCCAGCTAAAGGAGTTAGGCAAATTACCACAGCAGACCTTAAAAGTGAGATGAATAGAAATGATATTCAACTCGTTGATGTAAGAACACCAATGGAATACAACGGACGGAATATAAAAAAAGCAACGAACATACCGTTAAATGAAATCAAGCAGCGTCAAGGTGAGTTTAAAAAAGATAGAGAGATTATGGTAATCTGTCAAAGTGGAATGAGAAGTAAGAAGGCAGCCAGTACATTAAAGAAACTTGGTTTTGAACAAGTGACTAATGTTAAGGGTGGAATGTCTGCTTGGAGATGAGATTCGGGCAGATGAAAGGGCTGGAACAGTAAGCTGTTCTAGCCCTTTATTATTTTGATTTAGGAAAGGTCATCGTGACGAGCGTGCCTTCATCGACCTTGCTATCATATTCGATCGTCCCTTTATGAGACTCAATAATCTTGAAGCTAACTGTCAAACCTAATCCTGTCCCTTTTTCTTTCTCTGAATAAAATGGCTCTCCAATTCGTTTCATTCGCTCCTGATTAATTCCATCTCCGTCATCGCGGAATTTAACGATGACACGATTCTCTTTTAAAGCAAGATTGATATGGATTTCATCGGAGTTCGCTTCGATAGAATTTTTTAGGATGTTAATAAATAATTGTTTGATTTGATTTAATTCGCAGTCGATAGTAAGTTGCGGGTTTTGACTATGAATATGAACAGATACCCCGTGAAGATTCATTTCTGATTCAAGTAGAGTTAAAACGTCCTTCATTACATGGTTAACGTTCTCTTTTGCAAATGTCATTTCTTGAGGGCGAGAAAGGACTAGTAGTTCACTTACTATTGCATTAATACGATCAAGTTCATCTAGCATAATGTTATGAATGAAGTTTTCTTTTTTGCTTTCAGATTGAAACAGTTGTACAAACCCTTTTAAAGAGGTAAGTGGATTTCTAATTTCATGAGCAATTCCGGCGGCTAATTCACCAATAACGGCAAGCTTTTCTGTCGTTTTTAATTTCTCTTCAGTTTTAATAATCTGAGTAATATCTGTAGCATACCCAATAATCCCTGTAATGTTCTCATTAATAATAATCGGAACGAAAGCACAGTGGGCGATGATTTTGTATCCATTTTTATGTTGCAGAAACACTTCATGGTTAGTTGTTGCCGTTTTTTCTAGAATCGCTTTTTTAAATGAGGAGTACATTCGCTCCTTATCAATATCAGCAATATAATCAAAAATAGGTGTACCGATCGATCGTTCTTTTTTAAAGCCGGTTAATGGTTCGAATCTAGGGTTGAGGTCGGTGATCTTCCCAGATAAATCAACCATATAAACCAGTTCAGGGTTATACTTAAATAAAGATTTATAAATTAATTCACTTTCCTTAAGCTGACTCTCCGCAAGCTTTCTTTCGGTAATATCCCTTCCCATGACGACGAGGCCTTTTCGCTCGTTATTTTGTTTAAACAAAGGAACTTTAATTGTGTCGAATGTTTTTTCGCTGCCATCTGGTAGAGGAATCACTTCTTCGCATCTAGTCACAGTACCCGCTTTCCATGTTTCTTCGTCTGAAGCTTTACACTGGAGAAGGGCTTCACGATAAAAATCAGTGTACTCAGCTAATTCGGCGTCTGTTTTTCCGCGGTAAGAAACCCCCTCTAATTGAAATAATTTCAAACCAAAATCATTTGATTCAATCCAACGACCTTGACCGTCTTTAAAATTAACGAAATCGACCATGGAATTAATTAAGATAGAAAGTTTTTCTTTTTCGGTTTTTAATAGTTCAACCTCCTCGCGTTTTCCTAAGGCATAGTAGATGAAGAAGCCAGTTAATAGGACAAATATAATTCCTTTTATTTTTTGGATATTGAGGTAGGTACCTAGATCTAATGCTAATACTAGGTAGTCTGTCGCAATAATCCAAACAACTCCTAGGAGAATATATAAGAGAAGCATTTTCTTTTTATAACTCATGGAAACGTTCGCGCCCTTCTATGCGTGATAAATATTTTTATGTCTCAGTTGGATAAAACGTCTTTTGGTTTGATAGCTATGTGCCATTTATACAAAGTTATGTTTACTTAACCAGTTAGAACATTATCATACATAGTTCAGATTTGAAACACATTACTTTTAGGGTAAGCATACTTAATCAGTTGTTAAACCAGTAGTTTTCATTCATCAAAAGACCAATCATACTTCTTTACCTTTACTAGTATGTACGGTTCGAATCCTATTCAATCGCTAGTTAGATATGTAGTGAATTTCGTACGCTATTCAGTTGGAAATGATATTGATTCAGGGAATTGTCATATATTGACGATTTTTAAAAGTAAAAGTCTTTTTTCCTGTGTCTTTTAGTCTATAATGATGTGAGGAACATGTCGATAAAAATAGCGGCGACTTTTTAGATGGAATGTACAAACGAATGGTAGTTAGGAGAGGATAGGAATGAATTTACAGAAAAAGTTAATTATTATGTCGATATGCTTGTTAATGCTACCGGCTTTAGCCATTGGAATTACCAGTTATGTTGCAGCTAAACAAAATTTAGATGCACAAGGACAGGTAAATTTAGAAAATGCGGTAGAGATGGCTCTTTATCTAATTGACTCGATGAATGATCGCGTCGAGGCTGGGGCGATTAGCATAGAAGAGGCGCAAGAGCGAGTCAAAGAGCAACTCATTGGCCCATTGCAAGCAGACGGAACACGATCGATTACGACAAATGCAGATTTAGGAGAGTATGGCTACTTTGTCATATACGATGAAACAGGTCTAGAGGTCGCACACCCTACGATTGAGGGCGAGAATGTATGGGATGTTCAAGATAGCAAAGGGAATTATTTTGTTCAAGAACAGATCAGTACAGCATTAAATGGTGGAGGGTTTACAACGTATGATTGGAATTTGCCTAACCAACCAGACAATATTGAACCAAAGATCATGTATAATGCGTTCGATCCGAATTGGGGCTGGGTTGTCACCGCGGGATCTTACATGCTCGACTTTAATCAAGGAGCCAATGACATTCTTGTAACAATGATTGTCACGCTTGTCGTGTCCTCTCTTATTGGCATGGTCGTTGTCGTGTTATTTGCTAGAAATATTTCGCATCCTATTAAAAAAGTGACGCATCATGTTCAGCAAATAGCGGCTGGTGATTTAACTGGCGAAGAGTTAATTATCGATCGTAAGGATGAGATTGGTGAACTTGCCAATAATACGAATCGAATGAAAGAACAATTAGAGCAATTATTGACTCAAGTGTCTGATACGACGTCTCAGCTTGCTGCATATTCAGAAGAACTAAATGCAAGTTCCACAGAGACTAGCAAAGCATCAGAGGATATTTCAACATCGATCATGAAAGTATCGGAAAGTTTGGATGATCAAACAAACCAGGCACAAGGAACGAAGGAAGTTGTTCAATTAATTACTAATAAAATTCAACTGATCCTCAAACAAAGTGAGAAGGTCGATCATTTTAAAGAAGGCACACAACAGTCCTTGTCTAGAGGGAAAGAAACATTCGCTAAGACGATTGAGCAGATTGCTGTGATTGAAAAGAATGCAACAGAAACGGGTCATACGGTAATGGAATTAAAACATAAGTCTGAAGAGATTGAGGGGATTATTTCGGTTATTACGAATATTGCCGACCAAACGAACCTTTTAGCTTTAAATGCTGCGATCGAGGCGGCACGAGCAGGTGAGCATGGTCGAGGGTTTGCAGTTGTAGCCGATGAAGTTCGTAAACTTGCCGAGCAATCGAACCAATCTGCAAAAGATGTCCAAGCGTTAATAAAGGATATTCAATTAGGTATTGATACATCTGTTCAATCTATGGAAGGTGGCCGAATATCTGTCTTAAAAGGAATTGAACAAGCAGAACAAGCTGGGCAAGATGTGAATCAAATCGAGGAAACAATGAATGAGTTATCAGCAATGATTGCAGAAATTGTTTCCTCGGCAAATGAGATTTCTAATGAAGCGACGATGATGAATGAGTCTGCAACAGAAACGAGTTCGTTGCTTGTCGAGTCATCTAGCTATACGCAAAGTGTAGCAGCAGCCTCAGAAGAACAATTAGCAGCAATGGAAGAAGTGGCAGCATCGTCTGAATCTCTTGCACATATGGCAGAAGAGTTAAAGATGACAGTCGCAAGATTTAGTTTAAATAAAAATAAATAAAGAAGAGAAATAGACGGACGGATTGGAACATTACCTCATGAGTGGGGGCGTGTTCCTTTTTTGTGGGTATGAAAGGACGTTAACGCTCTCTTACTGCATATACATTGATTTAGATGGAGGTGATTGTATGAATATGTTTATTCTACCTGTAGATATACAAACTCATCACTTAGTTGAACCAAGACTAGATGTGTATTATCCGCAACTCGCTCATCTCAAGGATCAGGCGATTGAAAAGAAGTTGAATGAACGAATTTTGAAGCAAATATCGACAATGATTCGTAAGCAAGGTTTTGATGAGAATCCGATGACGGTCATTACAGGAGGATATGAAATTAAAACGAATGAACGTCATATTATCAGTCTAACGAATAGTCATTTTGCATTTTCTGGTGGGGCGCATGGGTTGACGATCCTTCGTTCATTGACAATGGATGTAGAAAAAGGGTCTGTTTATTCTTTAAAAGATTTATTTAAACCTGGTGCAGATTATATGAAGAAGCTTAATGAAATCATCGCTCTTCAAATCAAAGAGCGAGATCTTCCACTACTAAATTCATTTGACGGAATTGCACCAAATCAATATTTCTATCTTGCTGATAAAGCTCTCGTCTTGTATTTTCAATTATACGATCTTCTTCCTTATGCATTTGGTATTCCTTACTTCGTCATCTCAGTGTATGAAATCCAAGATATGATTGATGAAAACGGACCACTTAGGCAGATGATTTACTAACGCATCCCCTCTTAAAATAGGAGCAATCTTTGTTTCGGCCATGTATTAAAGGAAGAGAATAATAAACGTCGAATAGTTTATTAAGAGAATATATCAATGAGGGGATGAAAGCATGAACATGTTCATAGGTGGTTCGTGGATTGGTCAAGATCTTGATAAAATTGCAGTCATGAATCCAGCAACAGGTGAGAAAGTTGGCATGGTTCCTGATGGTGGAGAAAACGAGGCAAAAGTAGCCGTTGATGCAGCGCATAAAGCATGGAGGTTATGGTCGAAAAAGACGGCTAGTGAACGTAGTAAGGTACTCATGAGTTGGTTTCGTAAGATTGAAGAAGCCACAGATGAGTTAGCTGAATTTATGACGAAGGAACAAGGGAAGCCTTTTAAGGAAGCGCAAGGAGAGATTGGTTACGCAAACTCGTTTATTGAGTGGTACGCAGAGGAAGGGAAACGAATTTACGGAGAAACGATCCCTGCCTCTGCCGAGAACAAGCGAATTTTTATTCAGCGACAAGCAGTTGGAGTCGTTGCAGCAATTACGCCTTGGAATTTTCCAGCCGCGATGATTACACGCAAAGTTGCACCAGCTTTAGCTGCAGGTTGTACGGTTGTTGTAAAACCAGCTATACAAACACCTTTAACAGCACTGCGCCTAGCAGAGTTAGCTGACGAAGCAGGAGTGCCAAGTGGTGTCATAAATGTGGTCACAGGGGATGCCAAAACGATTGCCGGTGTGTGGCAAGAAGATTCTCGTGTACGCAAACTTACCTTCACAGGATCAACAGAAGTAGGGAAGATCTTAATGAAAGGTGCAGCAAAAACGATGAAGAAGATTTCTTTAGAGCTTGGCGGGCAGGCACCATTTATTGTTATGGCTGATGCCGACCTAGATGCAGCAGTTTCCCATTTTGTTGCATCAAAATATCGGAATGCCGGTCAAACTTGCGTCTGTGCAAACCGTATTTACGTGCATGAAGATGTCGTAAATGCTTTCACGGACAAAGCGAAAGAGGCCGTTTCTGCATTAAAGGTAGGAAATGGACTAGAAGAGGGAGTTGATTTAGGTCCACTCATTGATGAAGACGCTGTTCGAAAGGTAACGGAACATATTAACGATGCAAAGGAAAAAGGAGCAGAGGTTGTTCTTGGTGGCCACGAACCGAACGGACAATATTATGAGCCTACCGTTTTACGTGGCGTGACAGAAGAGATGCTGTGTATGAAAGAAGAGACATTTGGACCGCTTGCACCGATCTCGACTTTCCAAACTGAAGAGGAAGTCATCGAGAGGGCAAATGGAACCCCATTCGGTCTTGCTGCGTATGTGTTCACACGTGATATTGGTCAAGCGATTCGAATAAGTGAAGGGCTTGAGTTTGGCATTATTGGGATCAATGATGGCTTACCGTCTGTACCGCAAGCGCCATTTGGAGGGTACAAAGAAAGTGGCTTAGGTAGAGAAGGTGGTCATCACGGCATGGACGAATTTTTAGAAGTGAAATATATTTCCTTAGCATTTGAATAGAGTACAAAAAAGAGAGAATCGGATGGTTGTCCGATGCTCTCTTTTGGAATTATTTTAAGAATGAACGGAGCATCCAGTTATGCTTCTCAAGTGACTGGTGGATGGCAAGTAACATATCGGCAGTAGTTTCATCGCCTAATGAATCAGCGGCTTCCATTCCTTCTTTTAATTCATCGATCAATTTTGTGAAGTCTTCAGATAGCTCAGTAACCATCTCTTCGGCTGTTTGACCAGTCTTAGCTTCTTCGATCGTTGATGTTTCAAGAAATTCTTTCATAGTTGCTACAGGATGACCCTTTAGCGCTAGTAAACGCTCCGCTAGCTCATCAATGTATGTGGAGGATTCGTTGTATAGTTCTTCAAACTTTGCGTGTAAGGTAAAGAATTGTGGACCTTTAACATACCAATGATAGTTATGTAGTTTTACAAAAAGAACACTCCAGTTAGCAATCTGCTTGTTTAAAATAACGGATACTTTATCTTGAGTCATATTCAACCATTCCTCTCTTGTAATCGTCTCTTTATCTTTACCCCTAATCAACGAGCATTAAACGTAAATATGGTAATTATTTACGTCTACTTTGCCTCAATAATCGTCGCTTCTATTACATCCCCACCATGAATCTGTGTGAACATTTTTGCTACAGAGTCAACAAGCTGCTGGGCTTCATCAGTTGACATAGAAGGCTTTATGTAGATGAGATGCGTTGCCTTGGCTGTCTCTTTGGTGACGCTTGTTTTTATTGAATCAACAATCAAGCTTCCAAAAGCGCCTTGTTGATCGGAGCTTATAATTTTACCTGTCATATTATTTACTCGTCCATTAATCCCTTGATACTCTTCTCCTTGATGACCAAGTCGTACAACGATATCGCCAGTTATTTTTTCCGAATCATAAAGACCCATCGGAATTTGATATTGCAATGAGAAGAAAGTATTTAGATCAACGGCCGATTGAATGCTAGATATAAGTTTGTTTTGTTTAATTCTTCTAAGCAGCGCTTCATGAGAAGGACGGTACTTAGAAGGATCAATGTTTAGTTGTTTGAAAACAGCTCTCCATTCGGCGACACCTGCAAAGTCTGTTAACTCTTTTTCGGCTAGTTCCATTTGTAAAGTTTCTTGGAAAAACTGTAAACGACCTTTTAACATTTGAGGTGAATCACTAATCACGATAGAATGGTATGAGATCAGTCCAAGCTTAAAAGTAGGAACGACAGATGAGATGCTTGGATCAATTTTTATAGGTAACATAGGACAGCCTCCTGCATTTGTTGTATTCGTATTGTAGCATAAAGGTGGATTTGTCAGAAGAAAGGTGATTGGCATGATACCCGCCCAATTAAAAGAAGAACTTATTGCATATAGTAAGACTATCGGAGTCGACAAAATCGGCTTTACAACAGCTGATCCTTTTTTAAGTTTAAAAGATCGCTTGTTAACGCAACAGGAGCTAGGCTTTCAGTCTGGGTTTGAAGAGCCAAATATTGATAAAAGAGTGGACCCGACACAAAACCTTGATGAAGCTAGAACAATTATTTCGATTGCGCTCGCTTATCCTTCAAAATTAAAGAATGCTCCTAAAAATACGAAGGAAGCCCGTCGCGGAATTTTTTGTCGGGCCTCATGGGGGAAAGATTATCATGATGTGTTGCGTGATCGATTACAAAAGATCGAACAGTTTATTCTTGAGAAAGTTCCCAAGGCTCGGGCGGTCTCAATGGTTGATACGGGGGCGTTGTCTGACCGAGCAGTTGCAGAGCGAGCGGGCATTGGATGGAGTGGTAAGAACTGTGCGATCATTACACCTGAGTTTGGTAGCTATGTGTACCTAGGGGAAGTGATTACGACGGTTGCGCTTGAGCCAGATACACCAATGACTGATCAATGTGGAACGTGTAATCGCTGTGTGGACGCCTGCCCAACAGATGCGCTCGTCCAAGGCGGTCAATTAAATTCTCAAGCTTGTATTGCTTATCTGACTCAGACAAAAGGCTTTTTGCCTGATGAATATAGAGAGAAGCTTGGTAACCGTTTATATGGATGTGACACATGTCAGCAAGTATGTCCTGAGAATAAAGGCAAGGACGTTCACAACCATCCTGAAATGGAAGCTGATCCTGAGATTGCAAAACCTGAGTTAAAACCTTTGCTGAGGATGAGTAACCGTCAATTTAAAGAGAAGTTTGGATATGTTTCAGGTTCATGGCGTGGGAAAAAACCAATTCAACGAAATGCGATTATCGCATTGGCTCATTTTAAAGATGAGACGGCTTTACCCATCCTTCACCAACTGTTAAAAGAAGACCCTAGACCAGTTATTCGTGGGACCTCTGCATGGGCGATTGGAAAGATTGGACGTCATCACGAGAGTCTTCGTTATGATGAGGAAAGTCATCTTCAGTTAGCGAAAAAACATGAAAAAGACGATGAAGTGCTCTTAGAAATCGAAAAAGGGTTAGTATTGCTCAAAGATGAAACAAAAGTAATTGGTAAACATGTCCAATAATAAGGTAAGATGATGAAAACTGTACAATCGGAAGGAAGGGCTCACATGGCAACACAAGCACAGCTTTTTTTTAATGAAATGGATAGTCCACTTGGTACCCTCACAATCGTTGCAACAGAACGTGGTGTTCGTCATATTCATTTTGGTCATTTAGAAACTAGTACAGCAGCTTTGAAAGCAAAGTTGCGTAAACAAGGAATTACAGGTGAATTTGTTAAATGTGAAGACACGTTGAATAATGTATGTACTCAATTAAAGGATTATTTTAATGGCGAGAGAGTAGAGTTTGATGTTCCTCTTGACCTATGTGGTACGCCCTTCCAACAAAAAGTGTGGGAAGCTTTAAGAAGTATTCAATACGGGGAAACCCGATCATATAAACAAGTAGCCGAAGTCATTGGGGCTCCAAAAGCTGTCCGGGCAATTGGGGGAGCGAACAATCAAAATCCAGTGCCAATTCTAATTCCATGTCATCGTGTGATTGGTAGTAATGGCGCAATGGTCGGGTATGGTGGCGGCTTAGATAAAAAAGAGATTTTACTTAGTCTTGAAGGAGCAATTGAGAAAATCTCATAATGATAGAGTTTATTAGGTGTCTTCCTTTGCGAAGATGCTTTTTTTCTTTTGCTTTTGTCTTCGAAAAAAACTCACATATCTCTTAGCCATTCGGCATATTACCCATGCAACAAGGCATAAGTTGTGAAATACGAGGTGATGAAATGGAAAAGAGAATTGTTCAACCTATCCATGAGTTAATCCACTGGAGAAACGAACGTTATGTTCAACTTGGAAAAGAGATTGAAGAAAAAGAGCGATGGGAGGATGAGGTCGAGCTTCTGTGCTGGTTGAGAGCTCGAGATTCTCTTTTAAAAAGGGGGGCTGAGGTTATTCGCTCATATGCCACTGGTGATATTATTCGGAAGCAGCAAATCGGTAGGCAAGAACTAGTTGATTATGTAGTGAAATATGAGCAGTTTATTAAAGTTAAACGTAACATTTATCATACGGAAAGAATTGAAGAGAGGAGAGCATTTTTCGAAGATGGCAATCTTGTCAAAGACGTCGAACGGAAGCCGAAGCGGCTCATTAAAGAAGAGGATGGACAGTCAGCACCTCTCACGCTAATTGACTTAGGAGAAAATAGGAATCTGAAATCGTCTTATAACCGATTAGAAGCAGTGAAGTATGCGGAGAGATGGTGGGATGAGTACAATCCAGCTTATAAAAAATTTACCGATAACTGTACAAATTTCATTTCACAGTGCATGCGTGCAGGAAGGGCACCGATGAACGGTGGAGGGAATCGCTCAAAAGGTTGGTGGTTCCACAAGAACAATTGGAGTTACAGTTGGACGGTCGCTCATTCTTTTCGTTGGTATTTGAGTGGTGCGAAAGCAGGTCTAAGAGGGGTCGAACGTCAATCGGCCAGTGATCTTGCTCTTGGAGATGTGATTTGCTATGACTTTAACGGGGATGGCAGATGGCAGCATTGCACGATTGTTGTGGCTAAAGATGGGAACGGGGAACCTCTAGTCAATGCTCAGTCAGCAAATAGTCGAATGCGTTACTGGAAATATGAAGATTCAACCGCATGGACGCCGAATATTAAGTATAAATATTTTCATATTGAGGTTTAACAGGTAGCTAGTAACAGTTAGCTAAAAGCTATAAGCTACCAGTTTCCTCGATGTAGATCAAATGGTATACTATACTTTATGAACGATTGAACATGTAGAAATAGAGGTGTGCCATTTGGGTTTACATATTGTGTTGTATCAGCCTGAGATCCCTGCCAACACTGGAAATATTGCCAGAACATGTGCCGGAACGAATACATCATTACATTTAATCCGACCACTCGGGTTTTCCACTGATGATAAAATGCTTAAACGTGCTGGGTGTGATTATTGGCCAAGTGTGGATATTCATTATTATGATTCACTTGATGAATTGTTTGCTAAGTATGAAAAAGGGGAGTTTTACTTTATTGAAACCGTTGGAACGAAGAACTTTAGCGAATTTGATTACTCAGATGAGCAATTAGATCATTTCTTTGTTTTTGGACGTGAAACAACAGGTATTCCGCAAGAAGTGATTGATCGTAACATTGATCGGTGCTTTAGAATTCCTCAAACGGATAATATCCGCTCGTTGAATTTATCGAATACTGCAGCGATTGTTATCTATGAAGCGATTCGTCAGCAAGGATTTAGAGGGTTATCTTAAAACGAAAAATGACCTTACTCAATTGAGCAAGGTCATTTTTGTTAGTTCTTATGTGGATTGTCTTCGTAGCCAGCTGTGAAAATCGCAGCTAAAAATGCTACACAGACACCAAGGATTAGGATAGTACCCATGTGTATTCCTCCTTGTTGGACAACGTATTACCTATTATAAAGCAAGTGGACATGGATTGAAATATCAGCGAGAGAAAATGTTTGTCAAGAAAATGGCGCAGCTTAAGAAATGGCCTTGAGGCTTGCAACGATTAATGAAAACGTTATACTAAAGAGAAGAGTGAAAAAGGAGGAATATAAATGTATGTTGTAATGAATGAACTACATGTCCCAAGCCAAGCAAAAGAAAATCTATCTAATCGTTTTGGTAAAGCTGCTGATAATATGAAGAAGGTACCTGGTTGCTTAGAGTTTATGTTCTTAGGTAATGAAAAGGAAGACGGAAAGCAAGTCGTATTCACAAAATGGGAAACAAAAGAACATTACGAAGAGTGGTTACATAGTGATGCTTTTAAAAATGCACACAAAGAAAAGCGTGAATCAAAAGAAAAAGGACCGACAACAGGAAGTGAACTAAACGCCTACACGGTTATTCATCAATCCTAAGCAGCAGGCCTGTCCTGCTGCTTTTCTTTTCGCTTATACAAATAGTTAGGAGTAGCCGAACAATGTCGAATCGCTATATTACAAGTCATTTTCCGCTTATATCGATTTTGCTGTTTAGTTTGACGTTTGCTCTTTATATGCAAACGTTCTTACTTGAACAGCTAGTAGAGCTTGGCGTTTATGAGGGGATGCGCGAATTTTTCTCTGAGAATGGCATTAAATTAACGTTATTATTCTTATTAATGTTGTTCTTTTTTATGGTTTTTTCTGCTTTAAAATTAATCGCCGATACGACGAATGAATTATCAATGCTTTTCTTTTCAAAAGATGTAGAAGGGTTAGAGTTAAACAAAGCTAGGGCGGGCTCATCGATATTTATGGTCATCAGTATCATGTCGATTGCGCTCACGCAGAACATTCTCCATCTAGCAGCGGCATTTGTCCTTGCTTGCTTTATTTATTTTGTCTATTTTGTTTATAAAGTCAGTGACTCGTTGTCGCCGTTTGGTTTGATTGGATTGATTTTTTTTCATGTAATCTTTTGGAGCACGCTGATTATTGCCGTTATTTATGCTCTTCTGAAACTTTATAATAGCTTTATAGCTAGTTTACCATTGTAAAAGGACTGACAAATGATGTCAGTCCTTTTCTAATTGCGCATTATCTCTCTCCAAATGGTGAGGTGAGGGGACTGACTGTAAATAGAGGAAATCGATTCGCGGCGATCCATTCCAACCCAGACGCCTGTTGTGTATTGATCGTTCATCCCAATAAACCACACATCATGATAATCATTTGTCGTTCCTGTCTTCCCTCCGACGTAACTAGACGAAATGTTAGCCTTTTTCCCTGTGCCACTTCTGACAACTTCGGCAAGGAGACTTCTCATTTTTTCGGTTGTGTCGATACTCCATATTTCTTCCTCGGGTGGGTTCCAGTTATAAAGAATCTCACCTTCTGCATTTTTGACGGCCCGTATCCCATAGGCTGGAGCGTATTGACCGCTTCTTGCAAATGGAGTGTACGCTCGGGTCATCTCAAGTGGGGACATGCCGTATGTAAATCCGCCGAGGGATGAGGGGAGTTGGCGATCTTCAGCTACTACTTTGTCAAAATTAAAGACATCTAAATAGGAAAAAGCTGTTTCTACTCCAAGTCGATCGAGTAATCGAACCGCTGGCGTGTTGTAAGAATGCTTAAAGGCAGTAGTAAGACTTACATTACCGTATGGCCCGCCACCGAAGTTTCTCGGACAGTAACCACCGCTGCAGAAGTGATTGGCATTCACGGAACTTTGCAAGGGAACTTGAAGCTCTTCGATGTAGGGTGCGTAAGAAAGTAATGGTTTAATGGCTGAGCCTGGCTGTCTATACATCTGATAACCTCGGTGGAAATCGAACTTCTCATAGCCTTTACCCGCTGTGATCGCGACTAATTCATTCCGGCTGTGATCAATTATGACCGCAGATGATTGAATATTTGAATGTGGCAATTGACGATTAATCACATGAATGGCCTTTGCTTGCTTTGCTGGATCAAGTGCTGTTTCAATATGGACGCCTTTTGCGAGTATTTGCTGTACTCTGGCGTCGATTTGCTTTTGAATGGATTCTTGCTGTTCTACCGAGCTCGCTTGCTGGAGACTTTGGTCAAAGCCTTCTTGGCTAGCAATAAGGTCGGCAAGCTCTGCGTGAATATATGTGACGTAATCTGGGTATTGATCGATCCGTGCTCGTGGTGAGATCTTTACCGTTTCAGCATAGGCAATCGTTGCTTCGTCATCAGTAATTACCTCTGCTTCTAGCATCTTTTCAATAATCCAGTCTTTTCGAAGATTAGTCCTATCACTGTTTTGAATCGGATCATAATGGGTTGGATTATTCGGAACCGCACTCAAAAAAGCAATTTCAGCAATCGAAAGCTCTGCGCTCGTTCGACCGAAGTAATAATGACTGGCAGCCTCAAACCCATAGACGCCATTATGAAAGTAGATCGTATTTAGATATAGTTCAATGATCGTTTCTTTGGAAAACTGTTTTTCTATTTCATATGCATAAAGAAGTTCACTTAGCTTACGATTGTAGCTTTGTTCATGCGAGAGGAAGACATTGCGTGCGAGCTGCTGTGTCATAGTGCTCGCGCCTTCTTCAATGCTGTTACTTTTACTATTAATAATGAGAGCTCGGATAATGGCTGTAGCGTCATATCCATTATGGTCAAAGAACCTACGATCTTCCGTCGAAATAAATGCATTCATGACTTGTTGGGGAATTTGTTCATAGGTAAGGTAACGTCTATTACCATCTTGAAAAATCTCTGAAATAACTGAGCCATCTCGGTCATAGATATAACTATTCCTTGAGATTTCAATTTCCTGAAGGGATACATGTTCTTGAACAGCCTCACTTATCGTTTGAACTTCATTTATTTCTGCGGTTGCTTCGATGAAAAGAAAAGCAAAACTAGCAAACAATATGAGAATAAGAAACCAACCGATTGATGTTTTCATTTTTTACACTCTTTTCCTATTAATCACTCATGATTGTACCATGATGCTCGTTTGTTATGTATTGAAACCGTCATGTTACTTAGGAAAATCTGAGCTTATTGAAATGTGATGCATGTTCACCTAGACAAACGCATAAAGTGTATTAATCTCTCTTGACCACGAGGATGGGGGTATATATTAATGGATATCTTAAAAAAAATCGAAAATTTCAGAGTAGAAGAAGAACGGTTAAAATGGGAAGGATCCTTTGCTGATTACTTAGAGTTACTAAGAGAGAAGCCACATGTTGCACAGACGGCACACTCACGCGTTTATCATATGATTAAAGGTGCTGGTGTGGAAGAGGAAAACGGAGCAAAGACATATTCGTTTTTCAGTGATCAAATTTATGGGTTAGAAGAATCTATTGAAAAACTAGTAGAAGAATACTTTCACTCCGCTGCAAAAAGGCTTGATGTAAGAAAACGTATTTTATTATTAATGGGTCCTGTAAGTGGAGGGAAATCAACCCTTGTGACGATGTTAAAAAGAGGTCTAGAGCAATACTCTAGAACAGACGAAGGAGCTGTCTATGCGATTAAAGGCTGCCCGATGCATGAGGACCCGCTACATTTGATTCCGCAGCATTTACGTAAAGACTTTTTTAATGAGTATGGTGTGAAGATCGAAGGGAACTTATCTCCACTAAATATGATGAGACTCGAGCAAGAATATGGTGGACGGATTGAAGATGTGATCGTTGAGAGGATCTTTTTCTCAGAAGATAAACGAACAGGGATTGGTACGTTTAGCCCATCCGATCCGAAGTCCCAAGACATTGCTGATTTAACAGGAAGCATTGACTTCTCAACCATTGCTGAATACGGTTCTGAATCTGATCCGCGTGCTTATCGTTTTGACGGGGAACTAAACAAAGCGAACCGAGGAATGATGGAGTTCCAAGAGATGTTAAAATGTGATGAGAAATTTTTATGGCATTTATTATCTTTAACACAAGAAGGAAACTTTAAAGCGGGTAGATTTGCGTTAATTTCAGCGGATGAATTAATCGTCGCTCATACGAATGAATCTGAGTATAAGTCCTTTATTTCTAATAAAAAAAACGAAGCTCTCCATTCGAGGATTATTGTCATGAAGATTCCATACAATCTGAAGGTGAGTGAAGAAGAGCGAATTTATCAAAAGATGATTCAGGATAGTGATCTATCTCATGTGCATATTGCTCCTCACGCCTTAAAGGTGGCGGCCATCTTTACGATCTTAACTCGCTTAAAAGATCCGAAAAAACAAGGCATTGATCATGTGAAAAAAATGCGTCTCTACGATGGAGAGAGTGTGGAAGGGTTTAACTCACAAGACCTAGAAGAATTAAAAGCGGAGCATCCAGATGAAGGAATGAGTGGCATTGACCCTCGTTATGTCATTAACCGCATCTCATCAGCGATCATTCGCAAGCAACTAACATCAATCAATGCCCTTGATGTCTTGCGTTCGATTAAAGAAGGATTAAGCCAACACGCTTCCATCTCACAAGAAGACCGCGATCGCTATCTGGACTTTATCGCCGTTGCGAGAAAAGAATATGATAAGATTGCGAAAAAAGAAGTTCAAAAAGCATTCGTCTATTCGTATGATGAGTCAGCGAAAACATTAATGGATAATTATTTAGATAACGTCGAAGCTTACTGCAATAAAAATAAATTACGAGACCCACTCACAGGTGAAGAGATGACACCAGATGAGAAGCTTATGCGCTCGATCGAGGAGCAGATTGGTATCTCTGAAAATGCGAAAAAAGCATTTCGTGAAGAGATTCTGATTCGCATCTCAGCATACGCCCGTAAAGGAAAGAAATTTGATTACAATTCACATGAACGTTTACGTGAAGCCATTCAGAAGAAATTATTTGCCGATTTGAAAGACATCGTTAAAATTACGACATCGGTAAAAACACCAGATGAGTCACAATTAAAGAAAGTGAACGATGTTATTGCTCGATTAATTGATGAGCATGGTTACAATTCTACATCAGCGAACGAATTATTACGCTATGTAGGTAGCTTGCTGAACAGGTAATAAGAAATCGCCACTTCATTATTGAGGTGGTGATTTTTTTTGGCAATTTCAACTTGTCCTGTTAGAAGAAGGGTGGTAAATTAAAGAAAATCATGTACGGAGGCCATCTATGAATGCATTTCGAAGCCATTGGGTCGATTGGTTAAAAGCGATTATTGTCGCTCTTTTATTCGCGACCATTATCCGAGCATTTTTCTTTATTAGTTACGAAGTAAGAGGAGAGTCAATGATGCCAAGTGCTTATGATGGCGAACGGTTCATTATAAATAAGGTTGGATATAACTTTGTTGAGCCGGACCGATTCGATTTAATTGTGTTTCATGCAACTGAAACAGAAGATTATATTAAAAGAGTAATTGCCTTACCTGGTGATACGGTACAATATGTCGATGATCGTTTGTATATCAATGGGGAGTATGTCGATGAACCTTTTTTAGTTGAGAGAGTAGAAGAGGGAAATCGTATGCCTTACACATATGATTTTGCTTACCCACAAGTGATTCCAGAAGGACATGTATTCGTCTTAGGCGATAATCGTCCCTATAGCAAAGACAGTCGGATGATCGGACCCATTAGTTATGAGAGCATCGTCGGAAAAGTGGACATGCGATTCTGGCCCATTACAGCAGCTGGATGGATGAATGATGCAAAGGAATAGATAAAAAACACTAGAACCTGTTAGGGGTTGTAGTGTTTTTTGCTTGTGCGGGTGCAATCTGTGGCTTATGGGGGTTGGAGGTCAATCATTGTTAGCTTAATAAGTGGGTTTCGCGCGAATCAGACTCGTTTCCGCGCTAATACCTTACGTTTGCGAGCGAACAGTTGGCACTTTCGCGCAAACTAAGCAAGTTTTCGCGCAAACGCATCAAGAAAATGGAAAATACTCTCGCGCTCTCCATTTTATACGCCGCTAAACGGACACCTCCGCTTTTCTGTCTAGCTGCGGTTTCCAGAGGCTCGTGGACAAATAACCTGTTAGATATAAAAGCAAAAAGCGCTTTTAATCTGCCAGAACATTTGCATGACGCCTCTAAGCGGCAACCTTCGCTTTTCTGTCTAGCTTCGCCTCCTTGGAATTCGGGGAAAACCGGTGAATCCAACGAAGTCAAAAAACGACTTCGTATGGCTCCCCCTAGTTTTCCCTCATTCCAGAACAGTCGCCTCCGCTTTTCTGTTAATTTGTCAGAATTTATTGGCAACTATGATCCCTGTCTGCATAGGATATTATAAGCCCCCATTTTACACTCTAAAACAAAGGGCGATTCGAGATTAGTATATGACTGTGGATGACAAAATGTGACTCGAGGCATGGATGAAATAAGAATTGAGTTTTCTTTATACAGAGGATGGAGTATACAAGGAGGGGAATGGTTGTGAATAATCAAGATAAACATAACTTTGTCGTGTCCCAGGAGAATTGGTCCCTCCATCGCAAGGGCCATCAAGATCAGAGACGTCATCAAGAGAAGGTGCAAGAAGCCATTAAGAAAAACCTTCCGGACTTAGTGAGTGAAGAAAATATCGTGATGTCCAATGGGCGGGAAGTGATTCGTATTCCAATTCGCTCGTTAGATGAATACAAAATTCGTTACAACTACGATAAAAATAAGCATGTGGGTCAAGGAAAAGGTGATAGTAAGGTCGGTGATGTGGTTGCACGCGATCCGAATGCAGAGAAAAAAGCAGCCGGACCAGGGAAAGGTCAAGGGGCGGGTGAAGAGGCTGGGGAAGATTATTTTGAAGCGGAAGTGTCGATTCTCGAGCTGCAAGAAATGTTGTTTAAGGAATTAGAACTACCCAATTTACAAAAGAAAGAAGACGCAGAAATTATCGTTGAAGACATCTCATTTAATGACATTCGTAAAAAAGGATTGATGGGGAATGTCGATAAACGAAGAACGATCTTATCAGCTATTAAACGTAATGCTCTTGAAGGAAGACCTGGTATTATCCCGATTTATAATGATGATTTACGTTTTAAAACTTGGACAGAAACAATTCGTCCAGAATCCAAAGCCGTCGTATTAGCAATGATGGACACAAGCGGATCGATGGGACGTTGGGAGAAGTATATGGCACGTAGTTTCTTTTTTTGGATGACGAGATTTTTACGGACGAAATATGAAACAGTGGATATTGAATTTATTGCTCATCATACCGAAGCGAAAGTTGTATCAGAGGAAGACTTTTTCTCAAAAGGGGAAAGTGGAGGGACAATTTGCTCGTCTGCTTACCGGAAAGCATTAGAACTCGTCCATGAAAAATATGATCCTAAACGCTACAATATTTATCCGTTTCATTTTTCTGATGGAGATAACTTAACCTCTGATAATGCCAGATGTTTAAAATTAGTACAGGAGCTCATGGAGAAAAGTAGTATGTTTGGGTACGGGGAAGTCAATCAGTACAGCCGCCACTCAACCTTAATGAGTGCTTATAAAAACATCGACAATCCACGCTTTCGTCATCACATTCTTAAAGATAAAGGTGACGTGTACCACGCGATGAAGACATTCTTTAAGAAAGAAGAAGGCGCCATGGTATAAATTTGATTAGGTCAAAAACCCTGCTATAGCTGGCTTCCTTTAAGGAAAGACAGCTAGCGGGCTTTTTTTCTGTAGAAACGGTTGAGGCGCAATACATCAAAAAGAAATCGATTTTTCTGATAATGTTTCTCATTTAACTATTGATTATAAAGAAAGATAGGCGTATAATCACAATTATTAATGATAATCATTTTCATTTGATACTATTTAGTTTTTTAAATTTGGACCAGGCATACGAGACGCTTAGCCTCTATGATAAAAAAGAAGAAAACAAAAGGTCTCTGCTCCTTTTTGGAGGGGACTTCCTTTTTTTATTTTTACTAGGTTTAATTTATGTAAGTTAAGGTCAGGCGGGAATACGGCATCAACGTGTAGTGTGTAGTATTCCACATGGTAGAGGAAGATGTATTGTCAAAAATGAAGTGCCAAGGAGTGGTTCACTTGAAGCTTTCAGCTGATGAAATTAACGAACTTGAAGGTACAAGGGTCACAAGGGAGTTAAAACAAACTCAACCGTTATCGTGTGATGTACTCGATTTGTTTAATGAGGAGTTTCTTTCTCAATATATGGAGACCGTACAAAAGGTAGTCAATGCTCCGGACCTCCTTGTGGCAGCGTCAATTTTTTCTAAGAGATATAGCCTTATTGTTACGTTGCCGGCTTTACTCATGATGACAAGATCTAATAAACAGTTAGAGTGGAATAAAGAATTATTACAGTTATCGGACTCTAATACAGATCAGTGGTGGCTACCGTGCATGTATTCGCGGAGTCTATCGTATGCACATTGGAGCGAAGGAAACTTAGGGGTAGCACAAAAAGAAGAGATTTTAAGGCAGATATTCGCGGATCACTTAGCGCCTTTATGGGAGAAACTTCATCAACTAACGAATATCCCAACAGTGACGTTATGGGAAAATACATTTGTCTACATACGTTGGTTTTATGAAGACGTTTTAACAGAGAGAGCGTTAGAGGGAAATGTATGTAAGGTGAAGGAGGATTTTCGGTTTATTTGCGAGGCACCTGGTTCCATTTTTGGGTGTAAGAAGAATCCTTTGTCGACTTTTTATAAAAATTCGATGGAAGTAAATTCGATGCGTAAAACCTGTTGTTTCGCATATCGATGTTCGAGTGATAAAACGAAGTGCAAGTCATGTCCGAAAGTATAAGAAAGAGAGTGCAAGCTGCCACTCTCTTTCTGCGTTATCTTCTCAGCTTCGGTAATTCTAAATACGTACCAGCTCTCCAGAACCATTCGAACGGTCCGATTCTGAAACGTTTGATCCACCAAGTACTACATAAGATTTGGAGGAAGAAGAAACTTACAGCGAGGATTGCTCCTACAAAATAGCCAACACTATTAAATAGTCCGAACCCATATCCATAGAACAAGGTAGTGAACACAATCGATTGCATTAAGTAATTTGTTAGGGATAATCGACCAACCATAGCGAGAGGTTGGAGCCATTTCTGGGCGTTAGGATTAGTGGCTAAAAGAGCAATGCTTGTCGCGTAAAACATAGCAACGAATGGCCCACCAACCGTCATATGGAGCATTTCATATTGATAATTCTGACCAATGAACGCATGCGGAATTTTTGCCGGAAATCCAACAAGTAAAGTGATCCACCAAATCCGTTTTAACATAGGACGATGAGCTTCAACATTTAGTAACCATTTCTGCCTTGCTACATAAGCTCCGAGTAGAAACATCCCAAGGACAGCGATCATTGCGCTTAAAATAACAAGAATTTGTCCGAAGCCACTAAGTCCAAATGGATCAGTTGTTAATCTGAACATGACGACCTCTGCATAGCTGCCAGAAGATAGTACTTCTTTTTCGTCAACTGAATAAGCCGCCAATAAAGCATTCTGGTCAGACATTGTCTCATCTTCTGGAACACTAATACTTAAAGCCATGAGTAATAATAAAATCAGTGACCAGATAAGTAATCCACGTTCTTTTAATCTAAGAAAGAAGAATAAGAGAAAACCAGCTAATGCATAAGTTAATAGAATGTCGCCATCCCAAATAAATAAATAGTGGATACATCCGACCATGAGCAAGATAAACATTCTCCGCCAATAGACGGCCCAAAAACGCAGACCGCGCTCAATTAATCGATCTTTTAGTAAAACCATACCGTAGCCGAATAGAAACGAAAATAATGTATAGAAGCTAGCTGTCGCAAAAAAGTGGATCAAGCTTTCTGAAGCGCGATCAAGAAATCCTAATGGGTAATAATCATGAAGGTCAGGAATGAGAAAAAGACCATATTGAAAATGTAGACTGTTTGCTAACAGAATCCCAAGCAAAGCAAGACCTCGCATCATATCAAGGGAATTAATCCGTTCATGATCACTAATTGAGGTAGCACGTGATGACATAGTACATCTCCTTTTTCATAATGAATAAAAATTAACCGAATGCATCTATTGTAAAATATTTCTATTAAATGAACAAGAGAATATGTAATCAGTTAATGAACTTCAAAGGATGCTAGGATAAATAACTAAAAAATTTGACAAACTCTTAACAATTCTGTAAACTCACAGTCATAAAGAAGTAAATACATAATGTGTAGCGCTTTCATAGATCGCTAGACAAGACAAATAGTCATTACTTATCAAGAGAGACCGAGGGATACAGGCCCGACGACGTCCAGCAACCGCCAGGTGGAAAGGTGCTCCTTCCTGCAGAATCATTGTATTCTGAAAGATAAGCGAAATGTCATTGACAAGAGCCTTTTTTTCGGAATTTCTGAGAAGGCTCTTTTTTTATTTGAAAACGATAATGAATATTGAGGTGATAGTCATGAAGACATTTGAACGATCTGAGGCATTGAAACGATTACCTAATCAATTTTTTGCCAAATTAGTAAATAAGGTAACTGAAGCCAACAAAATCCATAATGATGTGATTAATTTAGGACAAGGGAACCCAGATCAACCAACGCCAAAGCATATAGTTGAAACGTTACAAGAAGCAGCGAGTAATCCCGTGCATCATAAGTATGCACCATTTGCCGGACATCAGTTTCTAAAGGAAGCAGTAGCGGAGTACTATTTACGTGAATACGGTGTTGAGGTTGATCCAACGAGCGAAATAGCGATCCTTGCGGGTGCGAAAACAGGGCTTGTCGAACTGAGTCAATGCTTACTAAATCCAGAAGATATTGCTTTAGTGCCGGACCCTGGTTACCCTGATTATTGGTCTGGGGTCGAACTGGCTGGAGCGAGTATGTACACGATGCCTCTTCAAAGAGAGCTAGACTTTCATCCGAATCTAAAGGCTATTGATGAGTCGACATTGAAACGGTCAAAATTAATGTTCTTAAATTACCCGAATAACCCGACCGGTGCAGTAGCTACACCTGGTCTCTTTCAAGATGCGATTGCACTCGGTGAGTCGCACGATCTCTGCATTGTACATGATTTTGCCTATGGAGCGATTGGTTTTGATGGGAAGAAACCACTTAGCTTTCTTCAAATAAAAGGTGCGAAAGACGTCGGAGTGGAAGTCATGACCTTATCGAAAACGTACAATATGGCAGGGTGGCGTGTTGGGTTTGTAGTAGGGAATAAAAGTGTGGTAAAAGCCGTGGAGGAGCTTCAAGATCACTTATTTTGCAGTATATTTGGTGGCATTCAAGAAGCAGCTGCTCATGCACTTCTCTCAGATCAACAATGTGTTACAGATCTGGTTGAGCTCTATGAATCAAGACGGCAAGTATTGGTGGAATCAGCTACAAAGATTGGTTGGAAAGTCGAGGCACCACGTGGTTCATTCTTTGCTTGGTTTCCTGTTCCAAAAGGGTATACATCGGAGTCGTTTTCGGATCTTTTACTCGAAAAAGCGAGAGTAGTTGTGGCTCCAGGAAATGGATTTGGTGAATATGGAGAAGGCTATGTTCGCATTGGATTGCTAGCGGATGTAGCCATCATAAAGACAGCGATGGAACGTATTGGTCATCTAAAGTTGTTCAATATTAACAAGTCATAAGACAAACAATCCCCTTCATACTACTTAAAGAGTAATGATTTGTAGAATAGGAGGGGTTGTTATGTTTACACGATATAACCGATTAGCTATTGAACTACCGAAGCCTAAAGCACCTGATGCCAATGCTGCAGCCGCTGTTCAAGAACTTCTTGGCGGTAAATTTGGTGAGATGTCGACGTTAAACAATTACTTATTTCAATCGTTTAACTTCCGTAACAAAAAAAAGCTTAAGCCTTTCTTTGACTTAGTCGCTAGTATTACGGCTGAGGAATTAGGGCATGTCGAACTTGTATCGACAACAATTAATTTAATGATTGAAGGAACGACATTTCCAGGTGACCCAAACATTGCACCGATGAGAGCGGCAACGGATAAACGAAATACGTATCATTTTATTGATACTGCACAAACGTCACGTCCGATGGATTCAATGGGAGCTCCGTGGCGAGGCGACCATGTCTTTAATAGTGGAAATTTAATATTAGATCTTTTGCATAACTTCTTCTTAGAGTGTGGAGCGAGAACACATAAGATGAGAGTGTACGAAATGACAAGTAATCCAGTAGCACGAGAAATGATTGGCTATTTACTCGTGCGAGGCGGGGTACATGTAATTGCTTATGCGAGAGCGCTTGAGATCGCAACAGGTGTTGATGTGACAAAGATGTTGCCGATTCCAAACTTGGATAATGCTGCGTTTGAAACGACGAGAAAGTTTGAAGCCGAAGGAGTACACCGAAAGCTCTACACATTCAGTGAAACCGATTATCAAGATATTAATAAGATATGGAAAGGTGAGCATCCGTTGCAAGGTGGTCAGTTAGAAGTTATTAAGGGAGCCCCAGCAGGTGCGCCGATGCCAGATCTAGAAGAAATACCTGAAGAATTCGCTCCTGGGATTTCCAAAGAAGACTTTGATGAAATTGTTAAGCGATTGCAACGATCAGCTGGAATATAAGAAGAGGAAGCGCACAGTGTTTCTAGACACTGTGTGCTTTTTTTAGTAGAAAATCACTTTTATTATTCGTAATTATCAAATAAAATAAATACAGTAGAAGAGGGAGGAATTTAATATGAGAGATGTGAAAAACATACTTTGTATTGGCCGTAACTATGCTAAGCATGCCGTAGAATTAGGAAATGAGGTGCCAGATACACCGATATTATTTTCAAAGCCGACTCATTCGTTAACCATGGCACGTGGTGAAGAAGTAACTTTTCCGAGTGATCGAGGCGAGATTCATCATGAATTAGAAATTATCTTACATATTGACCGAGACGTTCAAAAGGGAGATCGAGTAGAGGATGTTGTGAGTGAAATCTCATTAGGCATTGATTTTACGCTACGTGATCTACAGTTAGAGTTAAAAGGAAAGGGACAGCCATGGCTAAGAGCAAAAGGCTTTAAAAATGCAGCTATCACGACGAAAACATTCCCATTTCCGGGGGCAGAAGCATGTAAGGAGATACCGTTTTCTTTAATGAAAAATGGCGAGGTCGTCCAAGAAGGTGCGACCAAAGACATGATGTTTGATTTTCAAGCGATTATCGAAGAATGTCAGGATGTTTTTGGTCTAGGATATGGCGACCTTATTTACACAGGCACACCCGAAGGAGTAGGACCGATTCAACATGGCGATGTGTTGGAGTTTTATTGGGGAGGCGAATGTGTAGGAAATTTTACTGTAGAGATGAAATAGATGAGTTGGGAACGATGAACGTTCCCCTACCAATTTATTTAACATTCTTCTTCGTATACATCACGACTTTGTATTCAATCTCAGTCCGATCAATTGATTTTGCGCCATCACCAAAGTAAAAGGTTAATAGCTTCCTCGCTTCATCAATAGAGTCAAATGCGAAGCTCGTATGAATCACCTGATAGTCAAATCCTCGCTTGACCCAGTTTTCAGTATGGCTTGCAATCTCATTTTCTGTATAGGAACAGAATTCGTCTTCTCCGTAATTATCTACGATGATCATCTGTCCGCCATTTTTTACGACACGCTCTATTTCAGTTAAACCTTTCTCAAGATCAACGACACCATCAAAGAAGAAAGCCCAAGTGGCATAAGCCGCATCAAACGTGTTGGAATGAAACGGTATCGATTGTGCGACGCCCTTCGACCAGATGATCTTCTTTTTCAGATCTATCATTAATTCATCGGGCTCTAACCCTACAATGGTTCTGTTAGGTGTTGTTAATCGTTCCGCTGTAAATCCGTTTCCTGCTCCTATATCAAGGGTGAAGCCATCTGGTAGTTGTTGGTCTAACGTGGTAATGACTTTCCCGCCTCGATCCATACATCGTCTTTCGATTTCAAACAATTCAGGATAATGCCCACCATAAAAAGGGATAACATCTGATGTCTTCATGTAAGATCCTCCTCCGCTAATACTTATATTTTATCATAATTTTCTTTTTATTCAGATTGCAACTTTAAGATTCTTTTAAGAACTTGATAAGACCGGATTAAGCTTTCCCTGTCACAATGGTCTCAGGTGAACGAAGGGGGCTGCTTTTAACATGAAAAAAAAGCCAGTGGCACAATTAATAGATGTGAAAAAACGAATTGGAAAAAAAGATATTATTAAGGGTATTTCATTAAATATTTATCCAGGAGAAGTATTTGGATTTCTTGGTCCTAATGGTGCGGGGAAAACAACGATGATTCGTATGCTCGTTGGCTTAATGAAACAAACAGAAGGTCAGATCTTGATTAAAGGTCATGATGTGGAAAAGGAGTTTGAGAAGGCAATTATTCACGTCGGGGGAATTATTGAAAATCCTGAAATGTACAAATTTCTTTCAGGGTATGACAACTTAGTGCATTACAGTCGAATGTTACCAACTCCCGCAACGAAGGAACGAATGCAGGAGTTAATTGAACTTGTCGGCTTAAGCGGTCGGATTAATGAGAAGGTTCAAGGTTATTCCCTTGGGATGAGGCAACGACTAGGCATTGCACAAGCTCTGCTACATGCACCATCGCTTCTTATATTAGATGAACCAACGAACGGATTAGACCCGGCTGGGATTCGAGAGATTAGACAATATATTAGAAGAATTGCTCACGAAGAAGGTATGGCTGTATTTGTTTCTAGTCATCTTCTTTCTGAGATGCAGCTTCTTTGTGACAGAATCGGCATTATTCAAGAAGGGAACCTACGGAGTGTAGAAACTGTTCAAGACTTTGTTCATAGTGAGGCACGGCATATAGTGAAAATTGAAGTAAGGCCAAGAGAGGATCTAGGACAGACTATGAATGACGTTCTCTTAGATGTTGAATGGAACTTAACTGGGGATATAGTGGAGGTTAAATGTAGTCGCGTGGAGACTCCGAGCATTGTGAAAGAGCTCGTGGAGCATGGCTTCGACATTTACAACATAACGATAGAACAAAAAACGCTAGAAGATAAATTCTTAGAAATGACGGAGGGGATCTAAGTGGGATTATTCTTTCGCTTACTACAAAATGAATATGTGAAGATTTATAAACGTCTAGGCACATGGGTGATGGTTGGTTTGCTTTTAAGTATCGTGCTTATAGTTGGGATCATGACTAAGTTTGTTTTTCCTTCAGAGGTTAGCGAGGACTGGCGAGTGCAGCTTGAAACAGAAAATGCACAAATGCAGGAGTCAATCTCGAATCATCCGATGATGTCAGCGGGAAAGCAGTACATTACACAACAAGTCGCTATTAATGAGTATCGACTAACACATGATCTCTCTCCCGAGTCATCCGATTCATTATGGGGGTTTATGATTGATGCCACAACATTTACTGGAGTCGTGTCACTGTTCACCATTGTTGTGGCAGCAGGAATTGTGGCGAGTGAATTTACGACGGGAACCATTAAACTATTACTTATTCGCCCTGTCAGGCGGTCTAAGATTCTTTTATCAAAATATATTACGACGTTACTATTTGCGCTCTTTTTATTAATGCTATTATTTGGTGCATCGTTTATCGTGGGTGTCATATTTTTTGGGTATAGCAGCGTTGATACGCCATTTCTCGCTTATCAAAATGGTGAAGTAATTGAAAAAAATATGGTGTTTTATATTGTGAGTTTATTTGGTTTTAGAAGCATTGACTTGATTATGATGGTGACTGTAGCTTTCATGATCTCAACCGTCTTCCGTAGTAGTTCTCTTGCGATTGGTCTGTCATTATTCCTTATGTTTACAGGGCCACAGATCGTGCAACTTCTCGGTCAGTACGATTGGGTTAAATATGTACTATTTGCAAACACAGACTTAAAACAGTATGTCGATGGCACTCCATTAATAGAAGGCATGACTATGTCATTTTCAGTCATAATGTTATTGATTTACTTTATCATCATTTCAGCGATGTCCTGGCTCATTTTTCGAAAAAGAGATGTTGCAGTATAATGAAGAAGTTGAGGAGGCTGGGACAAAAGTATTTTAACTTACGGAATTCCGAACATTTCGGTTTTAGCTTTTATAAACCGCTCCTGAAATATACTTCGCACTCGCGAGGAAGCTGGTGAGCCCCTTCGTGCTTCGCACTTCAGTGTCTCACCTATGCTAATACCCGCCAGAAGTCTACGTATATTTCATCCGCTAAATTAGCGCTTCGTTCGTATCCAGAGCTAAACACTTTAGTTATGTCCCAGCCTCTTCTAGTTTTTGTGATGTAGATACCAATAAAAAGCAATAAGTAGTAGGGACATTTTTATAGAATGCGAAAAGATAGGCGGGGTTCGATGGGTGAAGATGTGATCTTAATTGTCGAAGATGAAAAAGAAATTGGAGAGTTAGTGCGTGATTATCTCGTACTAGAAGGTTTTAGCGTGTTGATCGCTGAGGACGGCGAGGAGGGGTTACGTCAATTTTTCAAAGAGAATCCGGTATTAGTTGTTCTCGATTTGATGCTTCCTAAAGTTGAGGGGGTTGAAGTATGTAGACAAATTCGCGCTGCCTCGACGGTTCCAATCGTGATGATGAGTGCAAAGCAAAGCGAAACAGATAAAATAATTGGTCTGGGCATCGGTGCGGATGATTACATAACCAAACCATTTAGCCCTGGAGAATTAGTGGCGAGAATTAAAGCCCAACTTAGACGTTATAAACATTTTTCATCTCCCTCTACCGAAGAAGCGGTGCTGAAAATATGTGAGCTATCGATTGATGAGAAAGAATTTAAAGTGATGGTCAGAAATGAAGAAGTGCAAATGTCAGCAAGAGAGTTTAAGCTTCTTTATTTTCTTGCGAAGCACCGCGGGCAAGTGTTTTCAAAAGAGCACTTGTTTGAGAAAGTCTGGGGATATGATCATATTGGAGACTTCAATTCTTTGAATGTTTATATCAGAAAACTTAGAGAAAAAATTGAAGTAGACCCATCAAAGCCGAAATACATTAAAACAGTGTGGGGGATAGGGTATAAATTTGATGGAGAACAAAGTCGATGATTGGGCTAAAAGCTAGACTTTTTTTCGCCTTTCTATCAATTATCCTCATCCCCATCTTCATTGTTGTTGTGATGATGTTTCTTTATTCAAGTAACCTTGAAAAATCCGAGGCAAGGCAAGAGGAAGAGATTGATTTGTTGTTTTCCAAATTGCGTGAGGAAATCACTAATCTTTCCTTTGAAGAAGAGTCGCTACCTGATGTATATGCGACGATGCACCCACTATTAGAAGAATATGAGATGGATGTTCAGATCAATTCCGTATCAGGTGAGCTACTCTTTGATTCAAGAGATTGGCATACAGAAGAGGGAAACAAGAATTTTCAATTCCATCCCTTTCATCTCCAAGTCGCAGCAGAAAATGGTGAGCTTGTAGAAGTAGAAGTGATCTCTAATTCATCAGACGTCGCACCGTTCACTTTTTTTAATGAAATCATTAAGTACCTACTTATTAGTATTGGCACAGGATTGTTTGTTTTAGTAGCTCTGATTGTAGGGTGGATTTGGTACTTGTCACGCACCATCCTCCAACCACTAAAAGAAATCTATATAGCTTCAGAAGAGATGCGAATTGGGAATTTAGACTATACGATTCAGTACAATCGTAATGATGAGATTGGTCGCTTCATTGATGGGTTTAATCTGATGAGGGATCATATGAAAAAATCAGACGAAAAGAAAGCCCAGTATGAAAAGTCGAGAAAAGAGTTAATTGCTGGAATTTCTCATGATTTACGAACACCTCTTTCTTCTATAAAAGGGTATGTAGAAGGATTGCAAGATGGTATCATTCAAAACGAAGAAATGAAAGAAAAGTATTTGAAGGTCATAAGTGCAAAAACCAATCAACTAGACTATCTAATCGAAGACTTGTTTGATTACTCTAAGCTTGAACTCGATCAATTAACGATGGATAAGCAATGGATAAATAGCCAGGCTTTTTTTGATATGGTCATTGATGAGGCTCAATTTGAAGTGAGAAAACAAGGCGTCACCTTACAAGTAAGTGAGCTGATTCCCAAAGTGAAGCTCTACATCGATCCTAATCGTCTGCAGCAAGTGATGACAAATTTATTTGAGAACGCCATTCGTTACGGTGGGAATACGCTGAAGATTTCACTTATTGAAGGAGATCATTTGTTCTACGTAAGCGTCGCAGATAATGGGCCAGGCATTCATACAGAGGATCTTCCGTTTATCTTTAATCAATTCTATCGTGGCGACAAATCGCGCTCTAGACACTCTGGTGGATCAGGTCTAGGTTTAGCTATCTCAAAAAGAATAATAGAAGCCCATGGCGGAACGATATCTGTACAGTCAGTCGTAGGAGAAGGGACAACATTTGAATTTAGTTTACCGTTGAAGGAAAAAGGTAGAGAGCATAGGAATAGTCGAGAGGATAACACTTAATTAAATGTGTTTATGAGGACACGTGCAGAAAGTACAAAAAACGCTCGGAAAACTCCGAGCATTTTTTGTTTCAAGCTGATTATGAAGAGCTTACGTGAAAATCACTAGTTCTGTCTAAATGGATCAGGAAAGTGAATGTGTAATTAGGCGCTTTGTCTTGCTTTTGCTTCGGCTTTTTCTGTTCTCATTTGTTTGAGGAAGCGGTGTGTTTCTGCGACGACGACGCCGGATAGGCCGAGTAGACCGATTAAGTTAGGTACTGCCATGAGGCCATTCATGATGTCGGCAACGCCCCATACGACATCAAGGCTTGCGCCTGCTCCTAGTGCAACCGCTACAACGAATAATACACGGTACACAATAATTGATGTTTGTGATTTGAAAAGGTAATAGAAACATTTCTCCCCGTAGTAAGACCATCCTAAAATGGTAGAGTAAGCAAAGAAGACTAACCCTACCGCAACAACAATCGCACCGATTGGCCCTAAGAAGTACTCAAAGGTTGCAGATGTTAATGCAGCTCCAGTTTCTCCGCCTGTATATAAGTTCCCCATTACAAGAGCAATCCCTGTAATCGAACAAATGATGATCGTATCAATAAACACTTGAGTCATCGATACAAGAGCCTGACGTCCGGGATAATCTGTTCTAGCAGCAGCAGCGGCGATTGGTGCCGAACCTAAACCTGCTTCATTGGAAAATACTCCTCGAGCTACCCCGTATTGAATAACGACACCAATAGCTCCACCAGCAACGGCTTGACCTGTGAAGGCATCAGAGAAGATTAATGCAACAGCACTTGGTACCAAAGATAGATTGCTTATAATTAAAATAAGACCAGCACCTACATAAAATAAAGCCATTAACGGAACGATAAATGCTACGGCTTTCCCAATACTACGAATGCCACCTAATAAGACTAAACCAGTAAAGATTGCAAGCAATATTCCTGTAATCCAAGGGTTGATCCCCCAGTTGCTCTCAATGACGGCAGCAACAGAGTTAGATTGAACGGTATTTCCAATACCAAAGGCAGCGATCGCAGCTAGTACGGCAAAGGTAACACCGAGCCATTTCTGGCCTAACCCTTTTTCAAGGTAATACATCGGGCCCCCAGCCATTTGTCCATTCTTATCTTTTTCACGATATTTGACGGCTAAGATAGCCTCTGCATACTTAGTTGCCATCCCGAAAATAGCGGATAGCCACATCCAGAAGACAGCACCAGGTCCCCCAATGACAACGGCGGTTGCAACCCCAGCAATGTTACCAGTACCTACCGTTGCAGCTAGAGCAGTCATTAAAGATTGGAAATGTGAAATATCCCCTTCAGATTTTTTGTCTTGCTTACGACTAAATGCAAGCTTTAGGGCATAAGGCAGAGTTGAGAACTGTAAAAATGCTAGACGAAACGTAAGATAAATACCTGTACCAACTAATAAGATTAAAAGGGGTGGACCCCACACAAACCCACTGATCTCATTGATGGTCTGAATTAATCGACTTTCTTCTTCCATCCAAATCCCTCCTTTTAATTGCAATAATAGTATTAATATTCCGAAAATATTCCGCATTTGTCAAGTAGAATCAAAAAAATCTCTAGCAGGCAAGGTTCTAGTCATTCTAGCAATGATTGTGTCTGTCTTCCACAGAATTGATAGATAACCGTACATAACTAGTTTTCTATTAAAAAAAGAAGTATGATACTACTATTATTAGATAGAGATAGGTGATACATAGTGGATATACAGTTAACGTCACTAGGGACTATTCTTGCTCTCGTTGTGACGATTGGGTTAATTTTAATTCGTGTTGCACCAGCCTATGCAATGATGACAGGTGCTGTTGTGGGAGGAATCATTGGTGGAGCAACGATTATAGAAACCGTCGGCTTGATGGTTGGTGGAGCAGAGGGCATGGCAGGCGTTATTTTACGAGTGCTTGCAGCTGGCGTTTTGGCGGGGGTATTAATCGAGTCAGGTGCAGCAAAGACAATTGCAGAATCAATTTTGTACAAACTAGGTGAAACAAAAGCATTACTAGCCGTAGCTGGTGCCACCATGGTCTTAACCGGTGTTGGTGTATTTATTGGCGTAGCCGTCTTGACGGTTGCACCGATTGCGCTGTCGATTGCTAAGAGAGCTAATTTATCAAAGATGGCTGTGCTGTTGGCGATTTCTGGAGGGGGAAAAGCAGGAAATATTATTTCTCCTAATCCTAACACGATTGCTGCAGCTGAAGCCTTTCAAGTTCCATTAACTTCTGTGATGTTGGTTGGAGTAGTCCCAGCAGTCGCGGGATTAATGATGACTTTTGCCATTGCTCGGAAATTACGCAATGTAGGGGCAGCTGTCGATGAAAGTGAATTGCCAAATGACGTAAAAGGTGACGCTCCTAGTTTAGCGAAATCTCTTTCCGCTCCAGCTGTGGCTATTGCGTTATTGTTGTTGCAGCCACTCGCTGGTATTCAAGTCGACCCTTTATTTGCCTTGCCGATTGGTGGGATAGTCGGTGCTATTGTGATGGGCAGAGCGAAACATTTAAATCAATACATAACCTCAGGCCTTGAGAAAATGGCTGGAGTAGCGATTCTCCTTCTAGGAACGGGGACACTTGCTGGAATTATTGCGCACTCTGCATTGATTGATCAAATTTTAATTGGAATTGATGCGCTGAGCTTACCTGCATACTTTTTAGCACCAATTGCTGGTATTACCATGTCTGCAGCGACAGGTTCAACAGCGGCAGCGACTGCTGTTGCTGGGAATGTCTTCGCTCCGACTATTTTAGAGCTGGGAATTCATGCGTTGGCAGGTGCTGCAATGGTTCATGCAGGAGCGACTGTGTTAGATCACTTGCCACACGGGACGTTTTTTCATATTACAAGAGCGAGTGTAGGCATGGATATGAAGGAGCGTATGAAGCTTCTTCCTTATGAAACATTAGTCGGGTTTGCGATTGTTGTAGTTTCTACATTGATGTTTGGTGTATTTGGATTTCTTTTCTTTGGTTAACACTTCATGCATAATTTTGCTTGGTGCTTGGTCATACTATTTGGAGTAGTCGAATTAAGCATGCCAGAGGAGGTAGGATGAATGAAAAAAAATCAAAAACAAAACCATGGTCAATATGATGACATAGAATTTTCTCAAGAAGTAGCAGATGCCGCGGATCAAGAAGCGATGAAGCGTATGCAAGCGGCTGACAAGCGTGCTACCGAGAAAAAGAGAACGTAACTAAAGATCAGAGTAGAAATGAATCAGCTTTCTTCATTGTTAAATGGAGAGGCTGATTTTTTTTGTGAATTTCCTTTCAACATCGAATGGATAGGATGAAATTTACTATAATAAAAGAAGATCATCATTTGGAAAAGGAGTGGCTGAAATGAGTATCACTAAAATCTTTGCCCATCGTGGTTCATCTGTTAATCATCCTGAAAATACAATGGCTGCTTTTGAAGCAGCGTATGAAGTTGGCGCAGACGGTATCGAATTCGATGTTCAACTTAGTCAGGATTTAGTACCAATCGTGATTCATGATGCTACGCTTGATCGAACGACGTCTGGAAGGGGATTAGTATCTAAACATTGTATTGAAGAATTAAAGAGGTTAGATGCAGGCGAATGGTTTGCTCCCAATTTTAGAGAAGAACGAATTCCAACCCTGGAAGAAGTGCTTATTTGGGCAACAGATAAACACGTCATGTTGAATATTGAGTTAAAAGAAAGCGTTCATCAACGAGAACAAATGATAAAAACGGTAATCCCTCTGATCAAAGAATATCAGCTAGAGTCTTCTGTTATTCTTTCTTCATTTGACCATGTGCTTATATCTAAGTTGCAGAGGGTGGCACCAGGTATTGAAACGGCTGTTATCGTCACCGCTGCCCTATTTGAACCTGAACATTATATTAAACAGCTTGGAGTAACTGGGTATCACTTTAAATCCAACTATCTCCTTGAACAAGAAGCCAAAAAATTAATCAATCAAGGCATACAGATTAGACCTTATACAGTAAACGAGGAAAATGTGTTAGAGATGTACAAGACGTGGGGATGTGCGGGAATATTTACCGATGACCCTGAACTTGGAGTGAAAGTTCGAGGACATTAATTAAACGTTTTCTTTATCGTTCTACAAATAAATGTGTTTATTCTCGATGTTTTGGTAAATGCTAACCTTATACGAACTCATTTTTTGGTAAATAAGAAGGTGTCGATAAGGTGAAGAATTACAAATTGATTTCTATTGCTATCATATTCCTGTCACTGCTTGGTACGCTACTCATGAGTAAAAAAACATTGAAACGGTATATGCCAGCAACTTTATTTATGGCGATTTTTGTGACACTTGAAAGTTTGGTTGCTAGAAAATTTACATGGTGGTGGTTTTATAAGAAGCTCCATCCTCGATTAATTGGAGAAATTCCTTTGATCTGGGGGCCGTTTTTCTTAGGGTCACTTTTTGTGTTGAGAATGACGTATGGGAATTTTTTTGCCTATATTGCATTAAATACAGGTTTTCACCTCTTTTTTGTCGGACCAGGCCTTAACTTCATGGAGAAAAGAGGGATCTCGTCGTTAGTGCGGATCTCGAGAACTCAGTTGTTTGGGTTGTTCTTTATGAAATCAATGATTATGTATAGTGTTCAGTCTCTCGTTGAATCGATTCGGAAAAAGAGATTTGAGGAGAGAATTGAGGTCGAAAGAAGCGTTGAGTAAAAGAGCGATGAAACAAAGAAACAAGCTGCGCAGGTGAATACTTTCGCAGCTTGTTTTTATTAGCTTTTTGAATATTGGGTCGAGCTGATATTCCAGATCTCATTGGCATATTCCATAATGGTATGATCACTTGAGAATTTACCTGAATGGGCAATGTTGGTTGCGCTTTTTTTCAGCCAAGTTGATTGATCGCGATAGGTTTGATCAATGAGCTGATGTGCTTCTACGTAACTGTCAAAGTCCCTTAAGACAAAATACTCATCATTGTTAAATAGAAGCGAGTAATAAATGTCTTTAAACTCTACGTCATCTAGAGTGAATGATTGATTGGTGAGTTGGTCAATGACATTACGCAAGCGTTGGTCGCTATTGTAATAATCGCGAGCACGGTATTTATTGTTCTGTTGGTATTCAAACACTTCATCTGCCGTGAGACCAAATGTGAAGATATTATCGGGTCCTACCGCGGCTCCGATCTCTACATTGGCGCCGTCTTGTGTGCCTATGGTGAGCGCGCCGTTCATCATCAATTTCATATTTCCCGTTCCAGATGCTTCTTTACTTGCGGTCGAAATTTGTTCACTCACATCAGCTGCTGGAATGATTTTTTCAGCTAGACTAACGTTATAGTTCTCAAGAAAGACGACTTTTAATTTGTCGTTGATTAGAGGGTCGTTATTAATTTTGTTGGCAACGGTTGTGATTAATTTAATGACATTTTTGGCAAAGTGGTAACCAGGTGCAGCCTTGGCACCAAAAATAAAGGTTCTAGGTGTGTTATTCATCGTGGGGTTTTCTCTATATAGCTGATAGAGGTGGAGAATGTGAAAGACGTTCAGTAGTTGGCGCTTATAACCGTGTAGTCGTTTGATCTGAACATCAAAGATAGAGGTCTCATCGATCAGAATACCGTGCTTTTGGTTAATGTAATTGGCTAATTGTCGCTTATTTTTTAGTTTTACTCGAGCGAGTTCATGTTGAACACCAGCATCTCCAACATATTTT
The DNA here is from genome assembly GCF_002797325.1 of Bacillus sp. FJAT-45037. Taxonomy (GTDB): domain Bacteria; phylum Bacillota; class Bacilli; order Bacillales; family Bacillaceae_D; genus Alkalihalophilus. The sequence continues at coordinate 325,051 of NZ_KZ454938.1, forward strand.
AATAGATTAATTAGCTCTTTAGGCTCGTGAATCCAACTCTTTCCGATTGTTTCATTTAATAAATTTGTTAGCCCAGGATTTGCGTGGAGGAGCCAACGTCTATGTGTGATTCCATTTGTTTTATTGGTAAATCGTTCAGGAAAACATGTGTAAAAGGGCTTCATCACACGATTTTTCAAAATATCGGTGTGAAGTTTGGCGACACCATTAATACTGAAGCTTCCGACCATTGCTAAATGTGCCATATGAATCTGGCCGTAGGAGATGATCGCCATGTCAGAAATTTGATCACGAAGTTCGGGGTGATTAAACCAAATATCTTGGCAAAAGCGCTCGTTAATCTCTTCAATAATTAAATAATGACGAGGAAGCAGGTCTTTAATCATTTGTTCTGGCCATTTTTCTAACGCTTCACTGAGTGTTGTATGGTTTGTGTAGGCAACGGTTTTTGTTGTTAATTCCCAAGCCGTATCCCAACATAATCCTTCCTCATCCATCAGAATACGCATCAACTCCGGAATGACGAGCGTTGGATGTGTGTCGTTAATTTGGAGCGCCATTTTATCTGGGAGTTGGACAAGGGAATGATTTCCCTTTTTGAATTGCTGTAAAATGCTTTGTAAGCCCGCTGAGACTAAAAAGAATTGTTGTTTAAGTCGTAAAATTTTCCCTTCATAAGATGAATCATCCGGATAAAGGAATTCAGATATTTTTTCAACTGAACGCGTGTAATCTAAGTAATGATAGTAATCTTTTCCTTGAACCGAATTAAAGTGGAAGGGATTCGTTGTCGATTCGGCGCTCCATAGTCTCAGGGTGTTGACATTATCGGTCTCATGTCCAACGATCGGCACATCGTACGGTACGGCCAACACTCGCTCATAGTCATCGTGAGTAAAGGTGAGCTTTCCATCAATGATTGCCGATTCGACATGCCCGCCAAATCGGACTTCAATTGCTTTTTCAGACCGTTTAGTCTCCCACATGTAGTCATCTTTTAACCAATAATCAGGCAATTCGACCTGATGACCGTTCACCATTTTTTGCTGAAACAGACCATACTTATAGCGGATGCCAATGCCATGACCTGGTAAGTTTAACGAGGTGAGAGAGTCAAGGAAGCACGCAGCCAGTCGACCAAGTCCACCGTTACCAAGACCAGCATCTGCTTCCTCAGAAAACACTTCCGTCGGTTCGAAATTAAAATCTTTTAACGTATCACAACAGACATCATACCAGCCGTGATTTAATAAATTCGTCTCAAGTAAACGACCTAACAAAAATTCCATTGAAAAATAATACATTTGTTTCTCGTCGTTTCCTAAGTGAATCTGTTTCGTACGTTGCCAATTACTATTCACTTCTTTTTTAACTAAGAGAGCAATGGCTTGGAAGGCTTCTTTATTTGTTGCTTCCTCAGGCTTCTTGCTAAATGTGGTTAATAGCTTTTCTGTAAACTGCTGTGAAAAGATCTCTTTATTCATTGGGTTGATCCCACGCTCCTTTTGTTCGTACATTCTGATAGACTTGCTCGTACGCTTTGGCTGAGGTGTCCCAGTTGTAGTGGCATTGATAGATGTTGGACTGGAGCTGGTTCCATAAATCCTCTTGGCGGTACAACCATAATCCGCGACGTACAGTATATAAAAAGTCGTCTTTATTGTAATTCGTGAAACTTAAGCCATTTCCTTCTTCTGTAAATTCATTAAAAGAAGAAATGGTATCTTTTAGACCGCCTGTTTCACGAACAATCGGTACGGTTTCATAGCGGAGAGCAATCAATTGACTTAATCCACACGGCTCAAAGCGTGAAGGCATGAGGAAAAAGTCAGATGCCGCATAAATGAAGCTAGCGAGCTCTTCGCTAAAGCCTTTGTAAAAAGCGACACGCCCAGCGTACTCATGGGCAAGTGAAGCAAACGTGTCCTCAAAATGTTTATCACCAGAACCAAGCACAACAAGTTGGACATCTTCTGCTTGCAACAAGTCACCGATGGTATCAATGACTAAGGATAAGCCTTTTTCTTCGACCAACCTTGAAACAATTGAAAGGAGTGGAGTATGCTCATGAACATCTAGGCCTAGTCTTTCTTGCAAGAGTTTTTTGTTCTCTCGCTTTCGCTCAGGCTGATGGTGATATGTAACAGGGAGCTGGAGGTCCGTGGCTGGATTGTACATATGGTCATCTAACCCGTTAATAATTCCTGTTACTTCATGACGCCTCATCCAAAGCAAAGAATTGAGCCCTTCTCCAAATGCTCGTTCTTGGATCTCTCTGGCATACGTTGGACTGACCGTTGTAATTGAATCCGCGTGTACGATGCCCGCTTTCATAAAGTTAATAGCATTATTATGATCTAATCCAATCTGATGTTCTTTCTCGAGATGAAGCAACTCGTCAAAAACAGAATGTGGAAACACCCCTTGATAACGCAGATTATGAATGGTATAAATTGTTTTTGGCACGATCTCACCACTACGAGCTCTGATGTAAGCAGGGATGAGACCTGTTTGCCAATCGTGACAGTGAAGAACGTCTGGTGTAAGATCCAATCGTTCGATCGCTTCAAGGACTGCATGAGTGAAGAAAATAAATCGTTCGGCATCATCAGCTTGACCGTAGAAAGGCTGACGATCAAAATAGTAGTCGTTTTCAATAAAATAATAGGTTACATCATTTTGTTGATAAGACAGCACAGCACAATGTTGGTTACGCCATGTGACAGAAACTGAGAAGGTATCCATCCTCTGCAATTGCTCGTAAACAGAAGAAGGCATGGCATGGAACTTTGGTAAGAAGACCGTCACTTTATGTCCGAGTTTAGCAATAGCCTGAGGGAGAGAGCCGAGCACATCTGCAAGCCCTCCTGTTTTAAAAAATGGGGTGCATTCTGTTGCAACCATGACAACATTCATAGGATGATTCACTCCTTTTGTTTAGATCACTCTTCGTTTGGCTACAACATAAGGCTGCTCGGTCGCTCCAATTAATGTTTGATTTGGGGTTAAGGTAATATCTTTGTCAAGAATGACGTTTCGTAATACAGTCCCACTTGAGATAACACAGCGCTGCATGATGATCGAATTTTCAATGACGGCACCAGGCTCTACTTTAACCCCGCGGAACAAAATACTGTTCTCAACTTGTCCTTCAATCGTGCAACCGTTAGCGAGCAACGAATTAGAGACATGAGAACCCTCCTTATAAACAGTAGGTGGTTCATTTTTAATTTTCGTTAAGAGCGGTTTTTCGCGGAGAAATAAGCCCTCAAATTTCTTATGATCGAGTAAGTGCATGCTATGTTGATAATACGAGGCCAAAGAATCAATCACCGCTAAATAGCCGTCATATGCATACGTTGAAATTTTTAGAGTATCCGCATGTTCCATAATTCCCTCTTCGAAAAGAAAGGATTTATGTCTTGATATGCAGGAGTCAACAACATCAAGCAAGAGTGATTTTTTAATAATAAACATGTTCATGTAGTGATTAGGATTATGTGGATCGTTCATCAAACTTGTCGCACGTCCATATCCATCAATCTCTAATTTCATTGAAAAGGGATTCGCCCCGAGTGAGTTTGAATTTGGATGATAGACAGCCGTGACGTCTGCATCTGTTTTTAAGTGGTGGTCGAATACTTTTTTAAAATCAATCGTACATACATGCTGACTTCCTGTAATTAATACATGATCAGCTTGACCACGGTTGAAGAAGTCACGATTATTATGGAAATGTTGCAATTCACCCTTAGAGATGTCGGTTGGGTCATTCCAATCAGGAGGTAAAATAAAAAGTCCCCCTTTTAAATGACCCAATTCCCAGTCCTTCCCTGTACCTAAATGGTCCATTAAAGATCGATATTTTCTTCTTGTAAAAACAGAGATTTCATTCAAATTGGCATGGACCATATTCGAGAGAACAAAATCAATTAACCGATAACGTCCTCCAAAAGGAACTGCAGCCCCGCAACGAAAATAAGTCAGTTCACCTAATAAGTCCTGTTCTGCATCTAAATTAATTACACCCATTAATTTGTCCAATCGAAAAACACCCTCCTTACGTTAACAGTGTTAACGCCTCTAATTTTGTTTCGTGATCGATGACTAAAATTTCATCTTTAGTTGAAAGAATGCTCGCTCCATCAGGAATCGTCGTTCCTTCAGTAACAATTACATTCTTTAGTTTGACGCGGGAACCTATCGTGACATTCGGCATTAAAATCGTTCCCTCAATTGTACTGTCAGTGCCTACCTTTACCCCGTGGAAGAGAATTGATCGATCGATCGAGCCGTAAATCACACAACCTTCGTTAATAAAGGATTGATTAACATGTGCTTGTTTGGCTAAATATTGGGGCGGTTCATTCGGATTAGCTGAATAAATTCTCCATCCATCTTCGTTTAAACAAAATGGCGAGTTTGTTTCTAGTAAGTCCATGCTTGCTTCCCAGTAGCTCTGAACTGTCCCCACATCACGCCAGTAATCATTAAAAGGATAGGCAACCATGCGACGCTGATCATCTAGCATGGCAGGAATGATATTTTTTCCGAAGTCATGAGCAGAATCAAGGTTTTTGGCATCGTCTATTAAATACTGCTTTAAGTGAGCCCATGTAAATAAGTACACACCCATCGAGGCAAGATTGTTTTTAGGTCGATCAGGTTTTTCTTCAAATTCATTAATGACTTGATTACTATCTGTATTCATAATGCCAAATCGACTCGCTTCCTCCCAAGGCACAGGAATAACGGAGATTGTTACATCAGCTTGTTTTTCTTTGTGGTATTGAAGCATCTTGTTGTAATCCATTTTGTAAATATGATCTCCAGATAAGATCAGGACATATTCTGGTTCATATTGTTCGATAAAAGCAATATTTTGATATATGGCATCTGCGGTTCCTAAATACCATGAGCCACCTGCCTTTTCAACAAATGGGGGAAGGGATGTCAGTCCACCTTGTCTATGATCTAGTCCCCATGGAGTGCCGATCCCAAGATGGGCATTGAGCGCGAGGGGTTCATATTGAGTTAAAACACCAACCGTATCAATTCCTGAATTAGTGCAGTTGCTTAAAGGGAAATCAATAATTCTATATTTCCCGCCAAAATAAACTGCAGGCTTCGCTAACTTCTTCGTTAATAATCCAAGTCGTTTTCCTTCTCCACCCGCTAAGAGCATGGCAACGCATTCCTTTTTTTTCATTGTCATCATCACAGCCTCACTTTCCTTCAATCAATTAAGTTGGCTTCCTTGTCCTAAAATAGACAAACAATAAAACGATCTTTCTCATCTCTATGTCAATACAAGCGGTTACTATTCCTATCAAGGTGAAATATTTTCAAAAAGATGAAATGGGAAAAATGCATTACTTTAGTAGCTATTTCATAGAAAGGTCAAAAAAAATCAACACAAACAAGATCTTTTGTACTAAAATATAAATAAATCTATTGGACTAGGGTGAGGCTCTCGATGAGTGAGATTACGCCGCATTATGATAAAGAATGTACCTGTATGTTATGTGAGAACAGATATACAACGAAGAAACTACGCACGCGCTTTATCAAAGTGGAGAAGATTCATAGTGATTACTACACTGAATATAAAGACCTAGATATAAATCCAAGTTATTATGAAGTGGCTGTCTGCCCGCATTGTGGATTCGCTTCTTCAGAAATGTTCTCTCCGCATTTTCCAGCGGGAACTCTTGATGCAATTAGAGAGAAGCTTGGCCAATGGAAGAGTCAAGACTTTGGTGGGGAACGGACTAGAACAGATGCGATACGGACAATGAAGCTCGGGTTGATCTCAGCTTCCTTAAAAAAAGAAAAGCATGTTGTCGTTGCTGGTCTGTGTTTACGCTTAGCTTGGTTATACAGAGGACTAGAAATTAAAGAAGAACAAGAAGAACAGCGTTTCTTGTTCCAAGCATTAAAAAGTTATAAAGCTTCCTATGAAGAGGGCGATTATCTAGGAACTCAGATGTCGGATATGCGCATTCTCTATTTAATAGCAGAACTATCAAGACAACTTGGATATGCAGCGGATGCGGTTCGCTGTTTTAGTGAAGTTATTCAACATAAGAATCGAGCAACAGAACCGAAGCTTGTCGAAATGGCAAGAGAACAATGGTACATCTTGCGTCAAGACATCAAAGAAGTAGGCAACATATAAGGTCGAATCGATAACAAAGCATACGGAGTATTAGAAAGGGGTCTTACGTTTTGAATGTACAACATGTCAACGCTATCTGTCGGGCAACAAAAGGAATATTATCCTCTCATTTAGGGGTGGAGGTAGAAGCACTAAAGCCATCAGTTGGAAAGGGATCTGTTCCTTCAAATGATATCTCTGTCATCCTTGGAGTTAAGGGAGATCTTAAAGGTCAAATTATTTGCACCTTTTCAAGCGAGACATCCTTAAAGATTGTGAGCGCAATGATGGGCGGCATGCAGATTGATCAATTAGATGAGATGGGCTGGAGTGCTGTTCAGGAGTTCGGAAACTGGGTAGCAGGCACGACAGCGACAGAGCTTTCGAAAGAGGCTTGCATCATCGACGTAACCCCACCTGTCATTAATGAGGGAGAATCTAAGTTTCATTCAAGCTTTCCTTATATAACGGTACCACTTGGTAGTTCAATTGGGGAAATTAATGTTCATATTTCAGTAAGTGATGATTCATTAAAAAGACCTGCGATGTAGCAGGTTTTTTTTCGTGATTTTACGAAGTTAAGATACTATTTTCATGAGTGATTGTCAAAAGAGTGTTCAAAACGACAAAAAACGGGTAAACTCATGGTTGTTAGGGTAAAGGAGATGATTGGAATGTCAGAAATTGATGTGTCAAAATTTGAGAAAAAAATGACTATTCGTAACATCGAAGAACGTGACTTCGATGCGATCATAAAAATGCAAAAACTATGTTTTCCTGATATGGAGCCTTGGGAAAGAGGCCATCTTCAAAGTCATATTAATATTTTTCCAGAAGGCCAATTTTGTGTAGAATATGATGGAGAAATTATCGGCTCATGCTCTAGTTTAATTATTAACTTCGATGAATATGATGATCAACATACATGGGATGAGATTACAGATAATGGATACATTACAAACCATGACTCAGAAGGATACAACCTATACGGAATTGAAGTCATGGTTCATCCAGAATATCGCCGTATGAAGATTGGTAGACGATTGTATGAAGCAAGGAAAGATTTAGCACGTGAGCTAAACTTAAAAAGTATGATCATTGGTGGGCGTATTCCGAACTATCATAATCACGCCAAAGAATTAACACCACGTCAATTTGTAGAAGAAGTGACGATGCATAATATTTATGATCCGGTTTTAACTTTCCAAGTAATGAACGGGTTTACGCTTAAGCGTATTAATCAGAATTATTTAGAAGATGATAAGGCATCCATGCGATATGCGACACTGATGGAGTGGAATAATATTGACTACCTTCCAAAGAGTCCAAAGCGTCAATTTAAAACGTCTTTCCCTGTTCGAATTACAACTATTCAGTATGAGATGAAGAAAATTTCATCTTTTGAAGATTTTGCAGTTCAATGTGAGTATTACACGGACGTTGCAGCAAGCTATCAATCCGACTTTGCCGTATTTCCTGAGATCTTCACGTTACAGCTTCTCTCATTTTTACCAGAGAAAAGTCCAAGTCGTGCGATTCGTCGTTTGACAGAGTTTACGGAAGATTATATTGAGCTATTCACCATGCTTGCTGTGAAGTACAATGTGAACATTATTGGTGGATCTCATTTTGTTGAAGAAGAAGGCAAGATTTATAATATTGCTTATTTATTCCGCCGAGATGGTACGATTGAAAAGCAATACAAGCTTCACATCACACCCAATGAACGTAAATTCTGGGGCATTACTGGTGGCGATCGTGTCAATGTTTTTGATACCGATTGTGGTAAAATTGCGATCCAAATTTGTTATGACATTGAATTCCCAGAGCTTGCTAGAATTGCTGTAGATAAAGGAGCAAATATTATTTTCACTCCTTTCTGTACAGATGACCGCCAAGGGTATCTGCGCGTACGTTACTGTTCGCAAGCACGTGCGATTGAGAACCAGGTATATACTGTTCTCTCAGGAACGGTTGGAAATTTATCCGATGTAGAAAACATGGATATTCAGTATGCTCAATCAGGCATTTTTAGTCCATCTGACTTTTCATTTGCTCGTGATGGTGTGGTTGGTGAATGTAACCCTAACATTGAAACAGTCGTTGTCGGAGATGTTGATTTAGAAATTTTACGTCGTCATCGTCGTACTGGTAGTGTGAATCAACTTCGCGATCGAAGACACGATGTGTATAAAATTGTTTATAAGCAAGACTAGTAAAAGATGCGTGAGTCCTCACGCATCTTTTTTTGTCGTCAAGGTTTAGGTCCACTTCATATCGGAGATGCTGTTGAGAGTGATAGGGGGGAGTGAAATGATCCTTGAAAGGTTGCGCGGTGTCAACATAGGGATATTTGTAATGGCCTTATTTTTTTTAATCGGATCGTTTGTTGTTGTTGTCAGTTTTTTGTTCGTTGAAAATGAGAACGTGATAACCGATTGGAAGATGACAGTCGTTGGGATAAATGAAGTTTACCAAACTGGACAAATCATTGATATCCATGTTTTTTTAGAAGATGAGTCGAATGAATCAATAGAGAATGCAGATGTCTCATTAGTGCTCGATCGACCAGAGACTGTGCATCATTTAACGAAAGTTATGCATCGATTAGAAGACGGTTTGTATGAAGCTGAAGCGATTCTTTCTGTGCCTGGGATTTGGATTGGTATGGTTGAGGCCAGCCGGGGGAAAGATGTGTACCGGAATCAATTTCTCTTAAAAGTGGAAGGGTCTGTGATTGGTGAACCAAGTCGAGATCCAGCTGATCATTTTTCACTCGATCAGTATCTACCAGATGACGTTCAACAAAAGGTTGAATCGTATGAAAGCTTTGATCGTTAATTCTTTTCAAATACCTGAAGCAAAGGTATAATAGCAGTAGGTTAATAAAGGGTCGGAGATAGTGAGGCCGCAACACTCAGCAGAGAGTTTTCTGACTCTGTAGAAGGTTGTGGTCTTTTTTAGATTTACCATGTGAAGGGGTGTAGTGAATTGACACATACATTTTCAAGTGAGAGGCGTTATGCGTACATTGAGGAACTGACAACAACAGAACTCGACGTATTAGTGATAGGTGGGGGAATTACAGGTGCGGGTATTGCACTAGATGCTTCTTCTCGTGGGATGAAGATAGGTTTAATTGAAATGCAAGACTTTGCTGCGGGGACGTCAAGTCGCTCAACCAAGCTTGTTCATGGTGGCCTTAGGTATTTAAAGCAACTTGAGGTGAAACTTGTCGCAGAAGTGGGGAAAGAGCGAGCAATTGTGTATGAAAATGCTCCACATGTAACGAGTCCAACCTGGATGCTTTTGCCGATTTATAAAAACGGTACATTTGGAAAAGTGTCAACTTCGCTCGGTTTAAACATGTATGATCGATTAGCTGATGTCGATAAAAAAGAACGTCGGACGATGCTGAATAGAAAAACGACACAAGAGCGCGAACCTTTACTGAGAAAAGAAAAGCTTAAAGGCGGCGGACTGTATGTTGAATACCGAACAGACGATGCGAGATTAACGATTGAGGTTTTAAAAGAAGCCGTCAGACTCGGCACGATCGCTGTTAGTTATGCGAAAGTGGAATCATTTATCTATGAAAACGGGAAAGCAATTGGTGTGGTAATGGTCGATCAGTTAACAGGCGAAGCCAAAAAAGTATATGCGAAAAAGATTGTAAATGCAGCAGGGCCTTGGGTCGATACGTTACGAGAACAAGATCGATCAAAAACAAAGAAATATTTAAAGTTATCAAAAGGGGTTCATCTTGTGATCGATCATGGACGGTTTCCGTTAAGGCAAGCTGTTTATTTTGATACAGAAAAAGATGGTCGAATGATATTTGCAATTCCAAGAGATGGGAAGACCTATATCGGTACAACAGATACGTATTATGAAGGAGACATTACGCACCCTAGAATGACGATTGCTGATCGCGACTATTTATTAGCAGTAGCAAACTTTATGTTTCCCGCACTATCGCTTACAACGGAAGACGTGGAATCCAGCTGGGCTGGATTACGACCACTTATATATGAAGATGGGAAGGGGCCTTCTGAAATATCTAGAAAAGATGAAGTGTTCATATCAGATTCTGGCCTTCTCACAATCGCAGGTGGCAAATTAACAGGCTATAGAAAGATGGCTGAGCGTGTCGTTAATTCAATTAGTAAAGACCTAGGTGTAAATGTTCCATGTCAGACAGAATCGATAACTTTATCGGGTGGACATGTTGGTGGAGTTGCGCAGCTTGGGGCCTTTTTGGAGCAAAGAAAACTAGAAGGAATGAGTTTAGGGCTGACAGAAGCAACCGCATTATCACTAGCAAAGCTCTATGGGTCAAATGTGACGAAAGTTTTTGCGATTATGAGGCAAACGAAGAAACATGCCGAATCGTTTCATTTGCCAAAAGAGTTGTTCGCTCAGTTACGGTACGGAATAGAAGAGGAGATGGTTGTGACACCACTGGATTTCTTTAATCGTCGCACCGGAGCATTGTTTTTTAATATTGTTTGGATTAAAACACATAAAGAAGCTGTCATCAGATATATGAAATCTGTTTTTGAGTGGGATGAAGAACGAACCAAGAAGCATGAAGAGGAATTGAATCAAGAGCTTTATTATGCCATGACGCCTGTAGCTGACGAGAGGCATCCGCTTTAGGGTAGTGAATCTCGTAATCTTTCTTAGGGGAGATCAATTTGCCAAGAGGACTCGGCGCGTCGATGTGGAATAGTATATAATAGTGCACGTGGATGCCAACTAGAGGAGGAATGAATATGGACTGGATGAACAGATATGAAAAGTGGAATACTTTTTTTGCTCTTGAACCAGAACTAAAAGAAGCAATGCAACAACTAGAGGGAAATGAAGAAGCCCTTGAGGATTGCTTTTACAAAGACTTAGAATTTGGAACGGGCGGGATTCGTGGAGAAATTGGACCAGGGCCTAACCGTCTGAATACATATACGATTCGTCGCGCAGCAGAAGGGCTAGCGCAATATATAGCATCAAATGGAGAAGAAGCAAAAAAGCGTGGGGTAGCAATTGCTTTTGATTCTAGGCATAAATCACCGGAGTTTGCACGTGAAGCTGCATTAACACTTGGAAAGCATGGGATACAAACATACTTATTTCATGATCTTCGTCCAACTCCCGAATTATCATTCGCTGTTCGCAAGCTAAATGCCTACGCAGGAATTGTCGTCACAGCAAGTCACAACCCTCCTGAATACAACGGGTTTAAAGTGTATGGTCCAGATGGTGGACAACTCCCACCAGGCCCTGCAGATGAGTTGGTTCGTTATGTAAGTGGCATTGAAGATGAGTTAACGATCGAAGTAGCTGATGAGATGGTTTTAAAAGGAGACAGACTTCTTCAAGTGATTGCAGAAGACATTGATGATGCATATAATGAGCAACTTAAAACGATCCTTGTTCAACCTAAACTTGTGGAGGAAGTAGGAAGCGACGTAAAAATCGTCTTTACCCCTCTACACGGAACTGCCAATATTGCTGTTCGTCGTGTATTAGAGGAGGTTGGTTTCTCTCAATTAACGGTCGTACCAGAACAAGAGCTTCCTGATCCAGAATTTAGTACAGTGAGCTCACCAAACCCTGAAGAACACGCGGCATTTGAATTGGCAATTCGCTATGGTGAACAAGAGCAAGCGGATCTTCTTTTAGCGACAGATCCCGATGGGGACCGTGTTGGACTTGCTGTAAAGGATGCAAGCGGAGAATATGTTGTACTAACAGGGAATCAAACAGGAGCTCTACTCATTGAATACATGTTAAGTCAGAAAAATGAGCAAGGTACACTTCCAAAAAATGGAGTGATTATGAAGACGATCGTGACTTCTGAATTAGGACGAGTGATTGCTGAACATTACGGATTAAAAGCCATTGATACGCTAACAGGCTTTAAATTCATCGGTGAGAAAATTGGCCAATATGAGACATCAGGTGAACATACATTCCTGTTCGGATACGAAGAGAGTTATGGATACCTTATTGGTGACTTTGTCCGGGATAAAGATGCAATTCAAGCGTGTCTTCTAGCAGCTGAACTAGCAGCGTATTATAAATCCCGCAATATGACGATCTATGATGGATTGCTTGAAATGTATGAAAAATATGGCTATTTCAAAGAAACTTTGCAATCCTTAACACTGAAAGGAAAAGTAGGCATTGAAAAGATTGAATCGATCATTGCTTCATTCAGACAAGCTCCACCAACGGAACTAAATGGAGTGGCAATTATATCGGTTGAAGATTACTTATCAAATGAATCAACAACGGTTGGAACCTCTGAAAAGAAAGTGATTCAGCTTCCTAAGTCCAATGTGCTGAAATACACCCTTGAAGATGGTTCGTGGTTCTGCATTCGTCCGTCTGGAACAGAGCCGAAGGTGAAATTCTATTTCGGTGTCCAAAAAGAGACCTTAGCAGAAAGTGAACAAAGCCTCAAACAACTAGAAGATGCAGTGATGAGCCTCGTTCATGCGATGAAATAAGAGAATAATGTTTGACAGGGAAGCTACCTATTATAGGTAGCTTTTCGTTGTTTTACTGTTTAATAGTTCTCATGAATTGTCTGACTCCCTCATAAAATGAATGAAGTAGCTTTAAAGGAGGGGGATTTTGGCGATGAATAACTGGAAGGATCTTGAACATTCAATAGCTGAGATTACAGAAATTGCCGAAGGATTTGGTCTTGATTTCTATGAAATGCGCTATGAAATTTGTCCTGCTGAAATTATTTATACATTCGGTGCGTATGGGATGCCGACAAGATATTCTCACTGGAGCTTTGGGAAACAATTTCATAAGATGAAGCTTCAATATGATCTAGGACTCAGTAAAATCTATGAACTTGTTATTAATTCGGACCCTTGCTATGCCTTTTTATTAGATAGCAATTCATTAATTCAAAATAAATTAATTGTTGCTCACGTGTTAGCACATTGTGATTTCTTTAAAAATAATGTTCGATTTTCCAATACACGAAAAGACATGGTTGAAAGCATGAGTGCCACAGCAGAACGTATTGCACATTATGAACAGGTGTATGGAAAAGACGAGGTAGAGAATTTCTTAGATGCGGTGCTCGCGATTCAAGAGCATATTGATCCGAGCTTAGTCCGACCGAAGCTTGCATGGAGCTTAGACGATGACGGAAACACTAAGCAAGTAAAGTCAAGAGGAGAGTACGATGATTTATGGGGTCTAGATAAAAAGCCAAAGCCAGAAGAAAACAAAATCTCAAAAAAACAATTCCCACCTAGTCCAGAAAAAGACGTGCTCTTATTTATTGAAGAATATAGTCGCGAATTAGATCCATGGCAACGAGATGTATTAACAATGATGCGAGAGGAGATGTTGTATTTCTGGCCGCAACTTGAGACGAAGATTATGAATGAAGGTTGGGCGTCTTACTGGCATGCACGAATCTTACGAGAAATGGATTTAACAACCGAGGAGACGATTGAATTTGCCAAGCTAAATGCAGGCGTTGTTCAACCTTCAAAAACATCAATTAATCCATATTATTTAGGGTTGAAGATTTTTGAAGATATTGAAGAAAGGTATGATAACCCAACAAAAGAAATGCAAGAACGACAAGGAGTGAAGCCTGGTAGTGGAAGAGAGAAGATGTATGAAGTCAGGGAAATTGAGTCTGATATCTCATTTATTCGCAACTATCTAACGAAAGACCTCGTGATGCGTGAGGATATGTATTTATTCCAAAAACAAGGAGCAGAGTATAAAGTAGTGGATAAAGCATGGGAGCAAGTGCGTGATCAACTCGCTTCTTCAAGGGTGAATGGAGGGTTCCCGTATTTAACGGTGACAGACGGTGATTATTTGAAAAACGGAGAACTATACATTAATCATTCCTATGAAGGAACAGAACTTGATGTCAGCTATCTAGAAAGGGTTCTGCCTTACTTTCATCAACTCTGGGGCCGTTCGGTTCATATCGAATCCGTGATTAACGACAAGCAGATTGTTTTCATCTACGACGGGAAAAAAGTGCATAGAAAGTATCTGTAATCTGTTTTGGAGCCACCTCGAAAGTTGAGGTGGTTTTTATGTATGAATTTTATTGGTAAGGGTAAGGTAAAAGTATTCAATCATGTGTTCGACAGATAGACGGAGGAATGAAAATGAAAAAGATGAGAGCAATAATAGTTTTGGTAGCCGTTTTACTGATGATAAGTGCCTGTGCAACAGATGACAATGTGGTAGAGTCTCCAACAGGTAATCAAGAAGAAGATAATGTCGTTATGGATGAGTCTGAAGAAAGTGCTGATACTGGAGATGAAACGGGCGATGGGACAGATAATGGCATGGACCCAGAAACTTATGCTTTTACGCACTTTGAGTTAGAAGTGGAGTATGCAAACGACCAAGAAATAGACATTGATTATGAGAATGAATCAGATGGTATGGAAGCTAAATATGAAAATGACTTTGAAGGAATAGACTTACGTGGTGATGAAGCGATGCAAGAGCTTGATCCTTACTTCTCTCAACTCACCTTTGATCAATCAACACCTGATAATGAAGTGATCGAGCAAGTGATTTCGGTATTTAATCTTGAGCCAGACTATGAGGAGTTTGAGTTAGAAGTAACGTTTGAAGATGGGACAAAGAAAGCGTATAAATCATAAGTATGATTCATAATGTGAAGGCGCACCTGCTCTGATGGTGTGCCTTTTTAATTGAGCCGACTTATCTCCTCATTTTTTATGAAGGAAATACATCATTCATAATGACTGAAAATTTAAAATAGACTGTTGACTATACGTCTTGTTTCGAAGTATTATTAAGTTTGCTTCCCTAATAATTCGTGTTACGAATGAATTTGAAATATAAATAAAGGAGAAAGTGGGTGGTTTGAGTGGAAACGTTCAAACGGTTAAAACGCTTTTATTGGCCGTATAAAGGTTACTTTATTTGGTCGCTCGTTGCCTTGTTAGGTGTAACGGGAATGACTGTCATGTACCCAATTATTTTACAATATACGATTGACCATGCCGTCTTAGCTGGAAACTATGATTTAATTCCTTATTTGGTCGGTGGGTTGGTTGTGGTCATGGCGATAAAAGGAGTAACGGTTTATATTCATCAATACTTAGGAGACTTATTTGGTATTACAGCCGTTCATAAGCTACGTAATTCATTATACGAGAAACTACAATATTTACCGTTTCGTTATTATGATAATGCAAAAACAGGAGACTTAATGTCACGCTTAACAGGAGATGTTGAGACGTTCCGTTTCTTCTTATCTTTCGGGTGTGCGCAGTTAGTCAACTTTGTCTTGCTAGTTGTATTAAGTATGGGTGTGATGTTTTATTACTCTGTTCCGCTAACACTCGTTACGATGGCCATGTTACCATTTTTGGCCATTGTTGTTTGGAAATTTGATAAACGCGTTCATCCTGGTTTTCAGGGGATTCGAAAATCACTCGCTAGGCTAAATACAAAGGTTCAAGAAAATATAAGCGGTGTGCATACGGTGAAAGCACTCTCGCAAGAAAGTGAAGAAATTACTCGTTTTGATCAAACAAATGATGACTACAAGCAGAAGCATTTAGATATCTCGAAAATCTGGGGGAATTACTTCCCGTTGATGGAGTTCATCGGCAATCTATCCGCGGTGTTTTTGCTCGCATTTGGAGGATATTTGGTTATACAAGGAAGCTTGCAGCCTGGGGAGTTAGTCGCTTTCTTCAGCTTGGTCTGGTATATCATTGGCCCGATTATGAACTTAGGTTTCATCATTAATATGTTCTCTCAATCAAAGGCATCGGGGGAACGTTTGTTAGAAATTTTAGATGAAGATGAACGTTTAGACGGGTTGCAAGAAGAACGAGGCGATCGACTAATTGGAGAAGTAACGTTTGAGAAAGTAAATCTACATTATGGAGAAAAAGAAAGTGCTTCGCTACATGATTTGACCTTTCAAGTGGAACAAGGACAAACGATTGGGTTAGTTGGAGCGACAGGGTCTGGAAAATCAAGTATCGCTCAATTAATTACGAGATTTTATGGTAAAAGTGCAGGGAACCTTCTTATTGATGGAAAGCCTATTGAAGAGTATGCATTGTCTCACTTACGTGAAAACATTGGCGTTGTCATGCAGGAAACGTTCTTGTTCTCTTCAACAATTCGAGATAATTTGGCGTATGGAAAACCTGATGCATCGCTGGATGACATCGTCGCTGCAGCTAAACGTGCTGATGCTCATGAATTTATCGTAGAATTACCAGATGGCTACGATACAGTGTTAGGGGAGCGAGGACTCGGATTATCGGGTGGACAGAAACAACGGATCGCTATTGCTCGTGCCATTTTGATGGATCCTAGTATTCTCATATTAGATGATGCAACAAGTGCAGTTGATATGCAAACAGAAGTAAAGATCCAGCGTGCTTTTCGTGAAGTTATGAAGGGACGGACGACATTCATTATTGCGCATCGGATCTCATCTGTGAAGCATGCTGATACAATTTTAGTATTAGAACAAGGAAAGATTATTGAGCGTGGAACGCATGAAGAACTTCTTCTAAATAAAAATGGAATGTATCGCAGAATTTATGATATTCAAAACCAAGATCAGGAATATGTGCTGCAACAAGCATAAGGAGGTGTAGCAGTCATGCAACATACAGAGAAAAAAGCTAGATTTCATTATTCAACGGAACAAATTATTGAAAAGCCGTTTAACTGGATGCAAATGATTCGATTACTTGGCTACATGAAGCCTTATGCTAAAACGTTGTTACCGAAGACTATCTTTATGATGATCTTGGCAACGGCTGTGCGGCTAACGGTTCCTATATTTATTGGTGTATACGCACTAGATCGAGCAATTGAAACGAATAATCTTACACTTGTGTACACGTATGCTGGAATCATTCTTGCTCTATACGTAGTCGCCTATGTCGCAAATGTTTTCCGCATTCGCTGGATGAATGAGTTAGGTCAATACGTTATCTTCGACATTAGACAGGCGCTGTTTAAACATATTCAACGATTATCCCATCGTTTCTTTGACAAGCGTTCAGGGGGATCGATTCTTGTTCGGGTAATTAATGATGTCAACTCGATGCAAGATTTATTCACAAACGGAGTAGTTAATTTACTCATGGACATTGTAATGCTTGTAGGGATTGTCATTATTTTATTTACTCTAAGTCCTGAGTTAGCCATTATGATTTTGATTGTTTTACCAATCATGTTCTTTATCTCAACCAAATTACGCCGTAACATCCGTCGTTCTTGGCAAACGGTTCGAGTACGTCAGTCGAAATTAAACTCACATTTAAATGAAAGCATCCAAGGTATACGCGTCACTCAAGCATATTCGCAAGAAAAAGAAAACATGGAATTCTTTAATAGAGTGAACACAGATAACTTTGAAAGCTGGAAAAACGCAACAAAAATGAATGCGATGTTTCGTCCGTTCGTTGAGATGGCAAGTGCAATTGGGGCGGTTGTCCTCATTTGGTACGGGGCCCATCTTTATCAAACCGGCGCTGTGACGATTGGTGTATTTGTCTCATTTGCGTTTTATCTCGGAATGTTTTGGGAACCAATTTCAAGACTTGGGCAAGTGTATAACCAGTTATTAGTTGGAATGGCCTCATCTGAACGTATTTTTGAATTTCTTGATGAAAAGCCTTCAGTTCCAGAGAAGAAAGATGCACGCGTTCTCCAAGATGTAAGAGGAGAAATGGGCTTTCATGGGGTAGAATTCTCTTATGATGAGAAACGTAAAGCTTTAAAAGAAGTCAACCTCACGTTTAAGGCAGGTCAAACAATTGCATTAGTAGGGCATACAGGATCAGGGAAATCGACCATTGTCAATTTGATGAGTCGATTCTATGATCCAACGAAGGGGAAAGTAACATTAGACGGGGTTGATCTTCGCGATTTAAAATTAGATGATCTCAGAGCAAATGTTAGTTATGTACTCCAAGATACGTTTATCTTTGCAGGGACTATCATGGATAATATTCGGTTTGGTCAACCGAGTGCAACCGACGAAGAAGTCATTCATGCAGCTAAGGCGATTGGAGCGCATGCATTTATTGATCGGCTGAA